>CANCRO010000044.1 GCA_947380605.1 Chitinophagaceae bacterium | reverse complement strand
TTGGAGCGAAAGACCGGGCTCGAACCGGCCACCCCGACCTTGGCAAGGTCGTGCTCTACCAAATGAGCTACTTTCGCTTGTTAAATAAGAACTTTTTTTGCGGATTGCAAAAATAGGGATTGTATCGACAATACAAAACTTTTATTTGTACTGCGGATTGTATAAAGTGTTTTCAGGAACCTTTACTTCTGGCTTGCCTTTATAACGATGACTATACATACCCATGCAACTTCCCAAAATAAATGCTACCACTAAAAAAATCTGGCAAAACCAAATAAAGCGAGAGGAGGACACCCAATTGTGAGCAAAATCTTTGTGTTTATTGTCTATTACTTCGTATTCCATAATATGCTATTTGCGAGTGCAAAAATAAGTAAAGTGGCTCAAAAAAAATTATTTGATGGCAACAATTTCCGAAAAGACATTTTTCTTATTTATAAAATGTTGCCAAACAATCGATCCTGCATATTTACCATGAATTCTTCCCTTTCTAGTAATAGGGAAGACTGATTTTTTCCGACCCACCAGCATCCACTTAAAAAAATCTAGGTGTGCATGAAATATAGAAATAAATAATATACGGTCGCCGCTAAATACTGACTTCCAAGCGGCTATTGCATCCAGAGCAAACCGAATAGGAAGGATAATAACTGCATCAATAAAAGATAGATTCTTAGCTAACATTACCAGATTGTTCCTAAAGTTTAAGTAATTCTTTAGCCGATTGCCTTTAGATAGGGTGCCGCCGCCCAAATGATAGACCACCGCTTTGGGCTCAATATATACTTTATACCCAGCGAGTTGAATACGCCAGCAAAAATCTATTTCCTCTTGATGAGCAAAGAAATACTCATCCAAGCCACCTACCTCATTAAAAGCGGCTGATCTAACAAACATGCTAGCACCACTAGCCCAAAAACAAGGCTGAGCGGTATCATATTGCCCCTGATCAGTCTCCAACTGCTCAAATACTCTACCTCTGGCAAATGGATAACCCATTGAATCTATCCAACCTCCACAAGCCCCCGCATATTCAAATTGTAGCCTTTTGGTATAATCCAACAATTTTGGCTGACAAACAGCAATATCTTTATCGGCTTCCATTAATTCTATTATAGGCTCTATCCAACCTGGACTTACTTCCACATCATTATTCAATAAAACAAAATAATCACTTTTTACCTGGGCTAATGCAGTATTATATCCTTTAGCAAACCCTTCATTAATTGGACTAATCAATAATTCAACCTGTGGGAAATATTGCTGCAAAAAAATAACAGACTCATCGGTAGACCCATTATCGGCAACGATTACACGCTTATTGGAATAGGTTGAAGCTAGTACTGAAGGTAGGAAAGTGCGCAGATGTTCCTTACCGTTCCAGTTCAATAGTACGATGGACACCAACGGAAGTCCACTATTGTTGGAATCATTAGTACTTCCGGTATTTTTACCTTGTAATTCCATAGTATCGTTGAATTCAATAAAGAAATGATCCTATTTTTTACAAACATACTCCATTTCTTTTTTTGATTTCTTAATTCTTACTTTACATTTGATAAAATGTTGAATCAATTCTTTAATTGGAGAACGTCGCTGGCAATCATTGCCATTGCCATAGTAACAGGTACTGTTTTCTATTCCAACTACCTATCTAAAAAACTGGCTGCTGACGAAAGAGAAAAAGTAGCCGTATGGGTTCAATCGCTCAAAACAAGGGCAGCTGTAACTGATCAAGCAGCCCTTGATCTTACCAATGCCATCACTTCACACAATACTACTATTCCAATAATAGAAACAGATGAGCACGATAATCCATCCGGTCAGCTTTTAAACATTGATACTGCATTACTAAAAATTGACAGTAATTATCTTCGAAAAAAAGTACAAGAATTTAAAAGCCAAAATGATGCAATCATTGTCGAAGTAAATAAAGATCCACTGATCATCAACAAATATTATTTTGGCGATTCAAAACTCCTTAGAGAGGTGAAATATTACCCAATCATTCAGCTTTTAATTGTAGCACTTTTTATCCTCATTACACTGATCACCATCACTACAAGACATAAATCAAGCCAAAACCAAGTATGGGCGGGAATGGCAAAAGAGACCGCTCATCAATTAGGAACCCCCCTTTCCTCTCTGCAAGGATGGGTAGAATTATTGAAAGAAATGCCCGGAAGCGAAAAGGTGGCAAAAGAAATGCTCAAAGATGTAGATCGACTAAAACTAGTGAGCGATCGCTTTAGTAAAATTGGAAGTAACCCGCAACTTGAAAGTGTCAATTTAATTGAACAAATAGAAAATATGGTTGCCTATATTAAAAGAAGGGCTCCAGAAAAAATTAGTTTTAATGTTGACAGCGCAGGTATAGAAAAATTGAATGTAATGGCAAACGGTCCATTATTTGACTGGGTTATTGAAAATTTATTGAAGAATGCGCTAGATGCTACTGAGGCTAGTGGAAGTATCCTAATTAAAATAAAAGAAGAATCCAACTCAATTATTATTGAAGTAACTGATTCAGGAAAAGGAATCAGCAAACAAAATTTAGGCAATATTTTCAAGCCTGGTTTTACAACCAAAAAACGCGGTTGGGGCCTAGGGCTTAGTTTATCCAAAAGAATTATAGAGCAATACCACCAAGGTCAATTGTATGTAAAAAATTCTGAACTTGGAAAAGGGACTACCTTCAAAATTGTTTTAAAAAAGTAGCCGTCTTTTTATATCATCCTCCAGCGTATTTTACTTCGCAAATCTTGAAAGACTAAAAGCCAATGCTTGATTTTTATAAGCCTAAAGTTTTTTACATTTGCATTCCTCATCAGCAATAGGCTCCGGTACTATTTGCTGGTTATTATGCGGCGATGGCGAAATTGGTAGACGCACTACCTTGAGGTGGTAGCTCCCGAAAGGGCGTGGGAGTTCGAATCTCCTTTGCCGCACAAATATTTAAAAAGGCAATTCTTAATGAGTTGCCTTTTTAAATAACCGATTTTTTATTTTTCCATTGCTTTTTCATTGCTATATTGCTGAATCTAATTCACCTAATTAGGTGCTTTTAACATTATATGATACATGAATAATTTTATCATCAGTTGCGATTGGGGAACATCCGAATTCAGACTTCGATTAATTAATTTAAAAGAAGAATCTGTGATAAATGAAATTACTTCACCAAACGGTGTACTAAGCATTCATAATAGTTGGGCTGCTGACTCAAAAAAAAATTCGAAAAAAGAATGCTATCTGCATTTTTTATTAGCACAAGTCGAAATTTTATTAACCGAACAATTGAAGGAGAACAAAAATATACCCATTCTCATTTCAGGTATGGCCTCCTCCAGTATCGGAATAGAAGAATTGCCTTATGCAAAAATCCCTTTTGCACTGAATGGAAAGAATACCGTTTCGAAATTCATGAAAAGTAATGCCGAATTTCCCTATGATCTATTGTTGATTTCTGGAGTAAGCACTTCCAATGATGTAATGAGAGGTGAAGAAACTCAACTGATTGGTATCGCTCAAATAAAAGAATTGATGCAACTCAACGAAGAGGCTATTTGCATATTTCCAGGAACCCATTCCAAACACATCAAAATAAGCAAGGGGAATATAGTAGATTTTAAAACCTACCTGACTGGCGAAATGTTTGAATTACTTTCTACTAAGAGCGTTCTAAAAGGAGCTGTTTCCAAAGAAGACAATCAAAAAGTGATAGACAAATTGAATTTGCAATCATTTTATAAAGGAATCAATGCGTCTCAAAATAAGGCTAACCTGCTCAATCAATTATTTTCTGTAAGAACCAATGCATTGTTCAGCCTACTCTCAGCCCAAGAAAACTATTTTTATTTAAGTGGATTGTTAATCGGTTATGAAATTAGATCTCTGCATCAGGAAATGCCTTGTACCATTGTTTTATGCAGTGGAAATAGTCTTTCTCAATTGTACCAACTGGCTATTGAAAAACTTAGTTTTGAGGCAAAAACTATTTATATTGAGCCGGCAATGATGGACAAGGCTGCTTATTGGGGGCAGATCAAAATATTTCAATCTTTTCAACAGCGTAAATAATTTTTCGTGAACAAGCATATTTTTTCTCTACAAAAATTTTTAACCCTTCCTGTCATTGGGATTATCAGGGGCTTAACCTTAGAAGAGACGCTTGGGATTCTTCCATACTATGTTAAAGCAGGTTTTACTACTGTTGAAATTACCATGAATACGCCTAATGCTGAGCAAATGATTCGTGAAATAGTGAATCAATATGATGGAGTCCTCAATATAGGAGCTGGAACAGTTTGCACCGATAAAGAATTAGATCAAGCACTTGAAGCAGGAGCGCAATTTATTGTGATGCCAATAATAAATGAATCGGTAATAACGTCTTGTGTAAAAGAAAAAATACCTGTATTTCCTGGAGCCTATACTGCTACTGAAATATTCCAAGCATGGTCCTTAGGTGCAGAGATGGTAAAAGTATTTCCTGCAAGTTCCCTTGGCCCCGAATACATAAAAGATTTAAGGGGTCCACTCAATCAAATAAAACTAGTTCCGGTGGGAGGCGTTAACATTGACAATTGTTTGGATTATATGAAAGCAGGCGCTTCAGGACTTGGAATGGGTAGCCAATTATTTGACAGCAAAAAGATTCGCGAAAAAAACTGGCAGGAATTGTCAACTACTTTAGAATTATTTGCCAATAAGATGAAGCGATTTATAGAGCAGGATAGCATTTAGTAAGCTCCTTTTTTTTAACCCTTCATTCAACTCCTTCTCAATATTGGAAATTTCCTGTTTAGTTAAAATTGAATGCTACTAAATAAAATCTTCCGTAACTTGAAAAAAATTGCTGTAGACCATGTCACCTCGACTTGCTATGAATCAAAAGACCATCTTGGTAATTAGCGCCATCCTTTTATTTACCTATGGATTCATAGGCTGCAATCAAACTATTTCTCCCCCTATTGCCGACAAAGTAGATTTCAATTACGATATCCGCCCTATACTAGTCCAAAAATGTTATCTCTGTCATGGTCCCGATCCAAGTAGCCGAAAAGGTAATCTGCGATTAGATACCTATGAAGGAGCTACTGCCTTAACTAAAGATGGAAACAAAGCGATTGATCCGATTCACTCAGAAAAAAGTATGCTGCTTTTTCGAATCAATCACAAGGATCCTGACATCATGATGCCAACGCCAGAATCAAATTTAAAACTGACCGATCGTGAAATTGCTTTGATAAAAAAATGGATTGCTCAAGGTGCGGAGTGGAAACCCTACTGGGCATTCATCCCCCCAAAAGAAACGGATGCACTTAAAGATTATTCAGGCAATGCAATAGATTATTTCATCAACAAAAAATTGGAAGAAAATAATATCAGCGTTTCAGATGCAGCTGATAAAAATACCCTCATTCGAAGAGTTTCCTATGTGTTAACAGGACTTCCTCCAACGCCAATAGCGATACAAAAATTTTTAGAAGATAAAAGTCAAAATGCTTATCCAAAAATGGTAGAACAGTATTTGCAATCGCCAGCCTTTGGAGAACGTTGGGCGAGGCACTGGATGGACCTAGTAAGATATGCTGAAACAAAAGGACATGAATTTGATTTTACCATTTCTGGCGCCTGGAGATATCGGGATTACCTCATTCGTGCCTTTAATGCAGATGTTCCCTACGATCAACTAGTACGGGAACAATTAGCTGGCGATTTATTAGAAGCGCCAAGAATTAATGTAGCTGAAAAAATAAATGAATCACAATTGGGAACTGTTTTTTATGCAATGGCAGAAGGCTCTCACAGTCCAGTGGATGTTAGAAAAGATGAATCTGACCGGATTGACAATATGATTGATGTTACTGGCAAAACTTTCCAAGCATTAACCATTTCATGTGCCCGCTGTCATGACCATAAGTTTGACCCTATAAGCACAAAAGACTACTACTCTTTTTATGGGCTGATGGAAGGAACCAGGTTTTCACCGATCCCTGCTAATCTTTTAGAAACATCGAAAAAAACACAACAATTACAATCCATTCAAGATTCTATACGCACTCAATTAATTAGTAGCTGGATTAAAAAACAAAGCCCTTCCAACGCTCTAAAAACTAATACTGTATCTATAAATTTACAAGACCGCCCCAAGGAAGATTCTGTACTAGGAAATTTCTCTGAATCAGATTTGGATGGTTGGAAATCGGATGGTTTAGCTTTCACAAACAGTACCACCTTAGGAGATCCCGTGTTTAATGACAAGCATAAATTAATATCGCTTCAAGACGGAAAAGCATCCAGCAAAAAACTAGCTATCGGAATTTTTGGTGCACTTCGTTCACCAGACTTCACCATCAACAAGAATTTTATTGGCGTAAAGGCTGCAGGAAAAAAGGCTTCCATTAGAATAGTGATCGATAATTTTCAACTTATCCAATATCCTATCTATGGAGGAATTGAGCAAAGAGTGGATACTGCAAAGTTTAAAAATTTTATTTTCGATGTATCCCAATGGAAAGGGCATAAAGCCTATATCGAAGTGGTTCCTGGTGTTTATGAATCGCATGTTTTTAAAATGAAAAAGGAGTCATATATCGAAGTGAAATATGCAATTGCTTTTGAAAAAAAATGGTTTGAGCCAGCTATTTCAAATCATCCATCTAATCAACCAGCTCAATCACTTCAAGCAATTATAGAAAATAAGTTATCCGCTTCGGCTGTACAGTTAGTAAATTCTCTTATACAATCCAATCGTTTGGAAAGAAAATCACTCTACATTGATAACCTCCTTCAAAAAAAATCTGAACTAGAGCAATCCTTTACAGACTCCACCGAATTTTTCTATGGTGTAACAGATGGCTTTGGAAAAAATAGTCCAGTTTTTATTCGCGGTAATTGTGCAGACCTTTCCCCTGAACCAGTAAATCGTGCATTTTTACATGCTGTGAAAGTTTCGAATCCAGATTTTAATGTAAAAGGAAGTGGGCGCATGCAATTGGCTGCTGCTATTACAGACCCTAACAACCCCCTCACCTACCGAGTGATGGTTAACCGAATCTGGCACCATCTATTTGGCAAAGGAATTGTTGAAACAGTGGATAATTTTGGTATGCAAGGAAAATTGCCTTCTCATCCTGAGTTGTTAGATCATCTAGCCATTCAGTTTCAGAAAGACCATTATTCCATCAAAAAAACTATTCGAAATATTGTATTATCTGATGCATTCAAAAGATCAGTAATCCCCAATAATAAGGCTACTAAAATAGACCCGTCCAATAGTATGCTTTCGCACTATCCTGTTCGAAGACTCGAAGCAGAAGCCATTCGCGATGCCATGTTGGCTTCCTCCGACCAGTTAGACAAAAAAATGTATGGTAGTTCTGTACCCGTTCACATTACTCGTTTTATGAATGGTCGTGGTAAACCTTCCAAATCTGGCCCTCTTGATGGGGATAGAAGAAGAAGTATTTATTTGGAAGTGAGAAGGAATTTTATGGATCCAATGATGATGACATTCGATCGGCCTAATCCATTTAATTCCTTTGGAAGAAGAACCGTTACCAATGTCCCATCGCAATCGCTGATACTTTTGAATGACCCTTTTGTAATTCAACAAGCCGAGGCAATGGCAACCAACCTTTTGTCAAAAAATATCAGTAAGTCCGATGACCGAGTTGATTGGATCTATCAGCGAAGCCTTTCTAGAAATGCTACAGAACAAGAAATAGATGACGCAAAAGATTTTATTGCACAATTAAAAAACACCTATGCGAAGCATGGAATAAAAACAAATATTGAATGGATCGTTTGGAAAGATTATATTCATTCTGTCTTTAACTTAAAGGAATTTATTTATTTAAATTAATATGTCAAAGCATTTACCACCCAATCAAAAATCGCTTTCCCGAAGGGAGATGTTAGGCATCTGTAAATGCGGCTTTGGTTCGCTTGCAATGGTGAGTTTATTTGGAAGCTTGTTACCCTCTTGTTCGAGTCCTTCTGATAAGTCAGCGCTAATAGATTATTTATCCCGTGGCCCCAAGGCGCCTGGTTTTTTACCAAGAGCTAAAAATATTATTTTTCTTTACATGGATGGAGGGGTATCACAAGTAGATTCTTTTGATCCTAAACCACGACTTGAAAAAGAAAACGGAGAAGACCCTAGCAGTAAGTTTAAAGTGGACGCTACTCAATTTGCAAATGTGGGCAAAATTTTAAAGAGCCCCTGGTCTTTTAAAAAATATGGAGAGTCTGGAATGGAAGTGAGCGAACTATTTCCACATATTGCTACCTGTGTAGATGACCTAGCATTGATTAGATCCATGGTTTCTAATTTTCCAGAACATACCAACGCAAATTATTTTCTTCATACAGGCAGCGGTTTACAAGGACGCCCTAGTATGGGTGCCTGGATGAACTATGGATTAGGTAGCGAGAACAATACGCTTCCAGGATATGTGGTGCTAGATGGCGGACTTATTCCTCCTGGAGGACTAGACAATTTTAAAAATGGTTTTCTTCCTGCAACCTATCAAGCGTCAATTTTACGTGCAGGTGCAGAGCCCATTGCAAATATTAAACCAATTGATTCAATTGCAGGAATACAAGATGAAAAATTAGCTTTTTTGAAAAAAAGAGACAAACATCTATTGAGCTCACTAGAAGGCGCAGACGAAATGGAATCTGCCATTAGCAATTATGAGTTGGCGTATAAAATGCAATCTTCCATTCCAGAGCTCACAGAATTTAAATCAGAATCAGAAGCTACTAAAAAATTATATGGATTAGATTCTGAGAATCCACATACAAAAAGTTATGCAGCTCAATGCTTACTTGCTAGAAGACTCGTTGAAAGAGGGGTAAGATTTATTGAACTTACCTGCCCCTCTATTGGGGGCTTCGACCGTTGGGACCAACACGCTAATTTAAAAACTGGACACGAAAGTAATGCCCAAGCAGTAGATCAACCGATTGCTGGTCTATTAAAAGATTTAAAGATGCGTGGCCTACTGGAAGAAACCTTAGTCGTTTGGTCAGGCGAATTTGGACGTACCCCTTTTGCCCAAGGGCAGGATGGACGTGATCATAATCCATCTGCATTCAGCATGTGGATGGCAGGCGCTGGCATTAAGGGTGGAACGATTTATGGAGCCACCGACGAATATGGTTACCGCGTTGTAGATAAGCCCGTTACCATTCATGATTTACATGCCACCATGCTCTACTTGTTGGGAATAGACCATAAACAACTCACCTTCCGTTTTGGTGGTCGTGATTTTCGACTGACCGATGTACATGGCAATGTAGTAAAAGATATCATCTCCTAAATAAAAAAATACTATGAAATTATTTAGCATTCAACTTTGCATTTTACTCCTTTCTTTTCAAATTGTGCCTACTGCAATGCAGGCACAAAAAACTGGTAAAAAGGCTATTCGTCATTCTTTTTTTATCGCTGGTCCAAAATTCACTGGTATTATTGGTGAGAATGGAGAGGAGATTTGGAAAGCCGATAAAGCAGGTGCAAGAGATGGATATGTATTACCCAATGGCAATATTTTAATTTGTTGGGGTGATGAAGTGAAAGAATATAACATCGATAAAAAAGTAATTTTTAATTTCAAAAAGTCTGCTACTGAAAACGAATTAGGCACGGCCGTTCGATTGAAAAATGGAAATACATTAATTACTGAATCTGGAAAAGCACCTCGACTTCTAGAAGTCGATCGATTGGGGGAGATAAAAATTTCGGTACCCTTGCTACCCGAAACAGATAATATTCATATGCAAACTAGAATGGCGCGAAAACTACCTACTGGTAATTATCTAGTGCCCCATTTATTGGCATTCAGTGTAAAAGAATATACCCCTTCAGGAAAAATCGTAAACACTATCAAAACTGACCTTGCTGAATTAGGAGGTAGAGATGTCGAAAACTGGCCTTTTACTGCTATTCGATTACAAAATGGCAATACATTAGTTACGCTTACTCATGGAAATAAAGTGGTAGAATTTAATCCTCAAGGAAACATTGTGTGGAAAATATCCAATGATGATTTTGAAGAAAAACCATTTAAAGATCCCTGCGGTGCCCAGAGATTAGCCAATGGCAATACCGTGATTGCAAGTTATGGCGCAAGTGAAGGTATTCGTTTGTTTGAAGTAGACAAGAATAAAAAAATCGTATGGACCTACAATGGCTATGGTGCTCACGAATTTCAACTATTGACCACCAATGGTGAAAAATTAAAAGGCAGTCCACTAAAATAATAATGTAACTAATTTACTTATGCAAGCAACTGCTGATTTAACCATGTTTTTCGGAAGGTTTCATCCCTTATTTATTCATCTTCCAATAGGCCTTTTGGCATTTGCGATTTTAATGGAGCTACTTCAATTTTTGAAGCCAAGAGAATCCTTTGCAAAAACAATTTCACTTGTATGGTTAACAGCTGCTATTAGCTCAATTTTTTCAGCCACTGCTGGATATTTTTTATCCCTTGGTGGTGGCTATGAAGAGTCAACACTAAACCTTCACAAAATAAGCGGGATAACCCTTGCAGTGATTGCTACTTGCTGCTACTTACTGACTGCATTCCCATTGCCTTTTTTTATAAAGGGATCCCGAATGATAAGAACTATATTGATTTTATCGATTTCAGTATTGTTAATATTCACTGGCCACTGGGGTGGTTCATTGACCCATGGAAGTAATTACCTGATGGAATTTTCCCCTTTAGGAGAATCAGGCAGTCAGAAAAATCAAGCCACACACACCAAAATTTCTGGACTAGATTCTGCAGATATTTTTAATGATGCGGTAATGCCTATTCTTCAATCCAAATGTGCTAGCTGTCACAATAAAGAAAAGAAAAAGGGAGGACTACTGCTTACTTCTTATGAAGAAATTTTAGCGGGAGGAAAATCAAGAGAAGGTATTATTCCAGGCAACACTGCAACCAGCGAAATTTTTAGACGCATCACCCTTCCAAAAGAGCATAAAGAATTTATGCCTTCTGATGGTAAAAAACCGCTAACCGAAGCACAGATAGCTATTTTAGAATTTTGGATTGAAACTGGTGCGCATAGAAACATGACAGTTGCCAACCTGAAACCTAATAAAAAGATAGAGAACATTTTCGGCGATTTCTTCCAATTGGGACGTGCAGCTATCCTTTCTTATTCAGCAAAACCAGCTTCGAAAAAAGACCTCGCCGCACTGATACAAGAAGGATTTCAAGTATTTGCCATCAATGAATCTAATAATCTTCTAGAAGTAAAATTCATAGGACCATCCGCTACTAAGCCCGATCTATCTGTACTAGAATCGGTAAAAGATCAACTAGTTTGGTTACAACTCTCTAACTGCGGCATCACAGATGAAGACCTTAAAATAATCGGAAATTTGCCGAACCTTTTTAAGTTGAACTTAAACCAAAATAAGATTACCGATAAAGGCATTCCGGCCATAACAGGATTGAATAAACTTGAATTACTAAATTTATATGGCACTGCTATCACTGATAGTTCAATTAACGCTTTGCAGAATTTAACGAGCCTTAAAAAATTATATGTTTGGGAAACTGCAGTAGATACCACTCGTATGGAAACGATATCAAAATCAAAAAAGGGATTAGAGATTATTTATAAACTAGTCCCTTAAAAAATCATTGATAAAAAAAATAAGGCTTTAAAAATAACAGTCAGTAATTTATTTACTGAATGGATGAAACTGATTGAATCACCCAAGCTAAGGTATGATCATTAAAAAATAACACCTGCACTGGCAAGTCTATTAATTTATTTTTTAAAATTTTGCATTGAGCAATTGCTTTGTACTCATCTCCTTCAAACTGAATAATTGGTAGATGTTTTATAAAATCCACCTCCTGACTACCCTGCCATTTAAATAATGCTTCTTTAATACTCCAGGCAGCGGTTAATAATTTTTCACTCAACGTAGTATAGGGTAAAAGCGGTATTTGTTTTAATAATTGCTGCTCTTGATCTGACAAAAATTTATGCTTAATCTTGTCTACACGATTAGATATTTTTTCTATATCAACCCCTACTCGATAATTTGGACTTACTACTACCGCTGCATATTCACCACAATGAGAAATCGAAAAATGATAAGCCTCGTTTTCCAAAAAGGGTTTCCTAGTATCTGGAATTCGAATGAGCTCATAAGGAAAATCTGGAAACAGCTGCTGTAATAAAAATCTACCCGCTAAATGTTGCCTTCTTTTATTAGGATGGGTAATTTCTTGCTGCAAAGTCACTTTTTGCAAAAAAAATTCTTCTGGCTCAGTGATGTGCCAAACACCTAATTTTGTAGTGTCGTTGATATTTTGTTGATAAACCAGCGGCATGAAACGATGATTAATTTTTGATTACAGGAATTTGAATGAATATTTGCAGTCGAAATTCAATTGACAAATTTCACCATAAACTCTTGGCAAAGTAACGCATAAAACAATTAAACCAATTAACCTGACATGATCCTGAGTGATAAGAGAATTTTAGAAGAAATGGAAAGTGGTACTATCAAAATAGTACCCTACAAAAGAGATTGTTTGGGTAGCAATAGCTACGACGTGCATTTAGGTAAATCCCTAGCTACCTACACCAACAAAGAATTGGATGCTAAAAAGCACAATACCATCGAACATTTCGATATACCAGAAGAGGGAATCTTATTATTGCCTCATGAATTTTATTTAGGTGTTACCGAAGAATATACGGAGACACATGCTCATGTTCCTTTTTTAGAAGGAAAATCTAGTACCGGTAGGCTAGGTATCGATATCCATGCCACAGCTGGTAAGGGCGATGTAGGATTTTGCGGCAACTGGACATTAGAAATTTCTGTTAAACAACCTGTGAGAGTATATGCTGGAATGCCTATCGGCCAGCTGATTTATTTTCCTGTAGATGGGGTGATTGAAGTAAAGTACAACGAAAAGAAAAATGCTAAATACAGTGGGCAGCCTAATAAGCCGGTAGAAAGCATGATGTGGAAAAACAGTTTTTAATTAATTGATCTGTAGATATTCTCCCAAAAAAAGAAGTTCGCTATTTTTAGTTTAATGTTCCTATAGTTGGAATCATTTTTCTATGTCTATATCATATTTATCTAAAAGTCCTGAAACGCCTAAAACGGAAAACCTTGCTTTCTTCATTCGGTTAATTTCTGGATCAAAGGAATAATTGTAAGAAGTCCGAAAGTCAGCTTTTTCAAGTGTTGTATGGTCAAAAATGGCTTGTGTCAAATCGCAGTTGTCAAACACCGCACTGGTGAGGTCGGCTTCTGCAAAGTCTGCTTCCTGTAGTTGAGAGTTTTTAAAAATCGTTTTTTTGATTTTAGTTTTATAGAAAGAAGAATGATTAAGTTGACAACCATCAAAAGAAAAAGAAAGTCCAAACTCGTTACAACTGTCAAAGCGAAGTCCTAACATTTTACAGTCTTTAAAAATCGCCTCTCTAAACACTGTCTTGTTGAGTTTTGTTAAACTCAAATTACATCCATTGAATGTACAGTCAATAAACTTAAATGCTGAAAGATCGGTTTCGGCAATATTGCAACTATTGAAAATACAGTTTTCATATTCTCCTTTTGTTAGCAAATCATCGGCTTCAAATGTTTTGTCTTCTATAAATGTTTCATTCATTTCTTTAAATTGTCTTTTAGGACGGTGATCAGTTTCAGTTGCTATTGTCTAATTTTAAAGCCACTGTTTAATCCAAGCAATCGCTATTTCCTTATGCCTTGATCCAAATCGATGGGGTTCATTCGGCTCTATGTCTATCTTTAATTTATCTAATGCATTTTTTTGTTGATAGCTTTTAGCAGCTGCTTCAAAAGCAATTTTTGCACCCGGCAATGGACAGTTTGGATCCATTTCTGCATTCAATATCAACAATGGTCTAGGTGCAAATAACTTTATCATAGAAGGGCAATCAAATTCAGTGGTAATGCCTGGTAATATTTTTTTCCAAAGCAATCCTACATTTTCTTTATTAACTTCTTTGTCGCCCCTATCCTTCGCAACTTTTATGTGTACACTACTAATTGTATTTGCACGCCCCTGCCAACGATCATTTTCTAGCGACCATTTAAAGCTCTGAACTGATATCGCTGGTACTGCTACTTTTATTCTCTTATCAACAGATGCAGCCATCCAGGTTTCTATGCCTCCTTTTGATATGCCTATCATGCCTATCCTTGAATTATCTATATCGGAGCGTTTACATAAATAATCAACCAGCCTCCATAAATCGAAAACCGTATCATAATAAAATGGATGCTGCTGTTGGGTGCTATCTTTATTTTGCCAAGCTTTTATAATGGCCTCCTCGTAATTTCTATTCCCTGGCAAAACGGGTAATCTTCTTTCTCCATGAAATCTTCCATCAATAGCAACTGCAATAAAGCCCAGCTTAGAAAAACGATTTAGCAAATCCTTTATTTCATCATTATCCTTACTGCCTCCAGTGCCATGCAGACATATAACAACAGGGAGTTTTTTCGTTTGCCTCAAAACAGGTTTATAAATTACCAGAGGTGCTTTTTCGTTGGCCTCAGAATAAAAGAAGCCTCTTTCTATCAATACCGAATCAGTGGAAAATAATTGAATGGAAGGTTGCGGATCTACCAAAGGCCTATTCAACAAATTCTTAAAATCACGACTTACTTTATCACCCGAAATTAATTGAGCCCTTACGGATAGTCCATTAAAAAATGAAATACTTGATAATAAAATACAGCATCCCAAAAATATTTTATTCTTTAATTGTTTTATCATTGATTATTTTTTTTAGTGGTATTGTAATGATTTTTTTTAATTGAATTGAATAAAAATAAGCGATTAGTTCAATGGTTGATATACCTCTTTCCAATCAATTCAATTTCCAAATTGAATAATTGAGCACTGATGCAAAACTTACCCAGCAAATATAGGGCACCAGCAACCATGCTGCCGTTGGAGAAATTTTACCAAACCATAGTATCGTTAGTAAAATCATACCCCACAAAGCAATGATTTCTACAAATGCCCAACCTGGTTGATGGGCATAAAAGAAAATAATTGACCAGAAAAAATTCAATAGTAATTGAATGGTAAAAATAGTAATGGCCATTTGCTTTATTCCCTGAGCTGCTTCACTTTTCCATACCAGGTAAAGGGCAATCCCCATCAATAAATACAAGAAGGTCCATACTGGAGCAAAAATCCAATTGGGTGGATTGAAAGATGGTTTATTTGCCAATGCATACCAGCCCTTCACCGCCGAAGAGGTAAAAAATCCACCGAGGCTACCTACTAATAAAGTAATTCCAATTGAAATAAATAATTTCATATCTAAAGCGTTTTTTTTAAAGAATGATAGTAATAGGTTAAATAGTAAGCACTATAAAAAACGTTGTTACACTATTTATATTTTTCCATATTTTTTTTGATACGCAATCATAAAGCCAGTTACTTCTTCATAGCTCAAAATCCCTGATGGCTGCTGATTATTTTGTAAATAAGCGCCGTAAACCCATCTCACTACTGGCTCAATTGGATTTCTATGGCGTTTATAAAATTGTCTCAAATTTTTTAGATCCAATTTAACAGCAGGTAGCAATTGTTTTACAAATGCTTTGGCAGCCGATGAATCCGTATAAAATAAATTGCCGTTAGCATAGATAAAAAGTTCTAGATAAGCTGAATATTGAAAGTCAGGATCTTTTGAATTCGTTGCAGCCAAATAGCCAACAAAATTAGCCTCACTCTCTTTGGCATAACCTAATTGATGCGCTATTTCATGACAATTGGTAAATGGCTGAATAAAACCTGGTACACTGGTATTTACCTGGCCCTCGCCAGTAAATGGATTATAGTAGCCTAGAAATCCCACATAATTTCCTAGCCAACCCCATAAGGAAGATTTGATGGAAGGCTGATGATAATTTAAAAATGGATATTGTTTCACTGCCTCTCGGTAAGCCTGTTTTGAACGATCAAAAATTTGATAGGGCTTCATTCCAGCAGGCTTAGTTTGTAATAAAAGGGTATTACTTTCATTTACTTTTTGAAGTAAAGCAGCAGTAAGGTCTTTTAAATCAGTAACCGAATATTTACCAGTTGCTAAACCTAATTGTGCCGAAATCCCCTTCCTGTTATAGTTTATTCCCCAGAGAACATTAAAGCTTATATAAATCAAAAGTATCCAGATCAACCCTCGCCGAAGGATTGATTTAAAATCAAGTTGAAATAACTGCTTATTTAGCGCAAATTGGAGCAATTTAACCCCTTTTATCAATAGCCAGACAACTGCCGCCCCGTATAAAATGTCTCCGAAACTAAAAGGAAGCCAGCCTAGTAAAGCACGTAAAATAGTGGAAATTATAGGGTAAATCCCATTGGAATAGTACTGTTCTACCCACTGTTCATTCATTGAAAACAAGTGGATGGACAGGGCTATTAAGAACCAAACTCCTACTCTTGTCCAGCTATATTTCTGCTTCATGGGGGCTAAAAATAACGAAAAAGCAGCTTGTCAGCCTATTGGACACAAAGATTATATAAATTTTTGTGCTCTTGAATCCTAAAAATTACTACCTTTGCCGTCCTTTAAACCGGAGTTAATGGGAAAGAGAAGGGAATTTGAAATAGCCTTTGTAGGATTAAAACCCGGAATTCATGAGTTTACCTATGAAGTGGATGATACATTCTTTGCACAGGTTGAAACAAGGGATTTCAGTATTTCCAAAGCAATTGTAAAACTCCAGCTTGACAAAAAAAGTGGTTTTTTACTATTGAAATTTGAAATAGGAGGAAGGTCAAACGTGGAATGTGATCGGTGTGGTAACCAACTTACTATGGACCTTTGGGATGAGTTTAAGATGGTGGTAAAGATGGTGGACAATCCAGAGGAGATGAATCAAAATGAAGAAGATCCTGATGTGTTTTATATTTCCAAAACGGAAAGCCATTTAAAACTCAACGATTGGATTTTCGAATTTGTAAGTTTAAGTGTACCCTTGCAGAAGATGTGTAATGAGGAAGAGATGGGAGGACCGCAATGCAACAAAGAGGTATTGAAGAAATTGGAAGAAATGAGAATTATTGAGGAAGCTAGAAATGCCCAAACCATTTGGAAGGGTTTAGATAAGTTTAAAGTAGAAGAATAAGCGATATTTTAAAATAATAAAATCAGTAATAACAATTAAAATTTACCCATATGCCAAATCCCAAACGACGCCATTCGCAACAACGCAGCGCAAAAAGAAGGACGCATTACAAAGCAAGCGAAAATACGTTAACCGTGGATAAAACTACCGGAGAAACACATGTACGTCACCGTGCACATGTTAGTGAAGGTAAATTATACTACAAAGGACAAGTGGTAGCTGAAAAAGCACCTCTAAAAGCATAATATTTTTCAAATGCTGAATTCTAAGTTCTAAATTCGATAAAGAATTTAAGACTTAGAATTTTTTATTTAATGAATGTACCATGAATATTGCCCTTGATATGATGGGTGGCGATTATGCCCCACTGGAAGCAGTAAAAGGTATTTCACTTTTTTTAGCTGAAGGAGACAAAAATACAACCCTTACCCTGATTGGCGATAAAGCCATCGTGGAGGCGTTGCTATTGGAGCACAAGATTCCCACAGATTCCATTACCCTAGTGCACGCCTCTGAAGTAATTGGCATGCAGGAGCATCCGACTAAGGCACTTCGTGAAAAACCACAATCCTCTATCGCGAGAGGTTTTGAACTATTAGCTTCTGGTAAAACAGATGCTTTCATCAGTGCAGGTAATACCGGCGCTATGATGGTAGGATCTTTATTTAGTATTAAGGCAATTGAAGGCGTAACCAGACCAACTATTGGCGCTTACATCCCTAGAGAAAATGGAAAGCTTGGACTATTGGTAGATGCTGGTATCAACTCAGACTGTAAACCCGAAAATTTAGCTCAATTCGCTACCCTCGGTTCGTTATATGCAGAACATATTCTTGGTTACCCTAATCCTAAAGTAGGTCTTATTAATTTAGGTGAAGAGGAAGGCAAGGGTAATTTACTGACTCAGGCAACTTATCCATTATTGAAAGAAAATAAACACATCAATTTTATTGGAAATATTGAAGGGCGTGATGTATTAATTGATAAAGCAGATGTAATGGTTTGTGAAGGATTTACGGGGAATGTGGTGCTCAAATTAGCAGAGAGTATTTATGACCTCATTCAACGTAGAGGAATACAAGATGAACATTTTGAACGTTTCAATTTTGAAGTATATGGCGGTGTACCAGTGCTAGGAGTTGCAAAGCCGGTGGTAATCGGACATGGAATTTCGCATGCACTAGCTTTCAAAAATATGATTCTTACCGCTGAAAGAATGATTGCTAAAGATTTGATGCAGAAAATGAAAGACATCTTTAGCTCACAGGCATAAATTACAAATTCTTTGTAGGCGTTAAATTCTCCAACATATCTTTTGTCATTCTCTCTAAATTGTAATCTTCTTTCCATCCCCAATCTGCTCTTGCTACTGAGTCATCAATACTTTGAGGCCAGCTATCTGCAATTTCTTGCCTATAATCTGGGTGATAACTTACCGAAAAATCAGGGATATATTTTTTAATTTCCGCAGCAATTTCTTTTGGTGAAAAACTCATACCCGAAATATTATAGGAAGTTCTGATTTTAATTTTTTCTTTTGGAGCCTCCATCAATTCCAGCGTTGCTTTAATCGCATCCGGCATATACATCATTGGCAAATAAGTGTCTTGCTTTAAAAAACACTGATATTTTTTTTCTGCTAATGCTTCATGAAATATTTCTACTGCATAATCTGTAGTTCCGCCACCAGGGGCACTCTTATAACTTATTAATCCCGGATAACGAATGCTTCTAACATCAACGCCATATCGTTGATAATAATAATTACACCAAAATTCACCCGCGTATTTGCTAATACCATAAACAGTAGTCGGTTCAATGACCGTTTTCTGTGGGCAATTTAATTTAGGCGACGTAGGGCCAAAAACTGCAATGGAACTTGGCCAGTAAACCTTATTAATTTTTTCTTCTTTAGCAATATCTAATACATTCAATAGACTCTGCATATTGATACTCCATGCAAGGTTGGGATTTTTTTCACCCGTTGCTGATAAGATGGCTGCCAATAAATAAATCTGTGTAATGTTTTGACGAATCACTTGCACATGTAACATTTCCTTATTCATCACATCCAAACTAACATAAGGACCTGTGCCTTTCAATAATTCATTCTCTTCCCTTAGATCACTTGCCAATACATTTGCATTTCCATATATCTTTCTTAAAGCTAGTGTAAGCTCTACGCCTATTTGGCCAGAAGCACCCACTACTAATATTTTTTCTTTCGCCATAATCTAAATCATTTGTTTGCAAGGTAAAAAATCTTGAGTCAAAAAAAACAGTCTACCTGCTAAATTAAAACCCACTGTTTTTAATTTAATGGAAAATATCTTACGCTGAAATTTAGGATCAATAATAATTGATTATTTGCTGAATGCAGTTAAACTGAATAAAAAATTACTGGAAGAAATTAACCTATTACAAATACCTGGCAGGATTACGTCTAGCATTAAGAATATACCTTTTAATATTCATCCAAAAAGCTAAAAACAGATAGATAATCACCGGTGAACCCATGGTGATAAAAGAAACGTAAATAAAATTCTTTCTAATAATAGAAGTCGCAATCCCCAATCGCTCACCTATAGCAGTGCAGACGCCAAAAATGTGCCATTCAATAAAGTGTCGGACAGAATTCATTTAGCTAAATTACAAGTAAATAATGATTTTTTATTCATTTTAAAACGCATTTTTCTTAAATGCTGACTTGATTTTTTGTAAATTTGCAAAAAACTAAATATTATAGTCAATAAAAGGAATAAGGAAGTTTTTTATTGAACGGTTTTTAATTATAAAAATTATTTTAAAAAACAGCTTCATCAATTATCTAATACTCAAATTCATATTATGGCATTCGACATTGAAATGATCAAAAAGGTATACGCTCATTTTGGGAGCAGAATTAACGCAGCCCGTAAATCGGTTGGTAAACCTTTGACCCTTACAGAAAAAATATTGTATGCTCATCTTTGGCAAGGTGATGCCACCACTGCCTTTGAAAGAGGTAAGAGTTATGTCGATTTTGCACCAGATCGCGTTGCCATGCAAGATGCAACTGCTCAAATGGCTTTGCTACAATTTATGCAAAGTGGTAGAAGTCAGGTTGCCGTACCTAGCACAGTGCATTGTGATCATTTAATTGAAGCAAAAGTAAATAGCAAAACTGACCTTGATAGAGCGGTTACAGAAAGTAGTGAGGTGTATGATTTTCTGGCTTCCGTTAGTAATAAATATGGCATAGGATTTTGGAAACCTGGTGCTGGAATTATTCACCAAGTAGTGTTGGAAAATTATGCCTTCCCCGGTGGAATGATGATTGGTACTGATAGCCATACTGTAAATGCTGGAGGACTAGGAATGATTGCGATTGGTGTAGGTGGTGCAGACGCTTGTGATGTAATGGCAGGACTACCCTGGGAATTAAAAATGCCTAAATTAATTGGTATTAAATTAACTGGAAAGCTCAATGGTTGGGCTGCACCAAAAGATGTTATTTTAAAAGTGGCAGGTATTCTTACTGTAAAAGGTGGTACGGGGGCTGTAGTGGAATATTTTGGTGAAGGTGCTACCAGTATGAGTTGTACCGGAAAAGGAACCATTTGTAATATGGGTGCCGAGATAGGTGCTACCACTTCCACTTTTGGATACGATGCAAGCATGAGCCGCTATTTAAAAGCTACTGGTCGTGAAGAAATTGCAACCGCTGCTGACGCTATTGCTGAACATTTAACAGGAGATGCAGAAGTATATGCTGATCCAGAAAAATACTTTGATCAAGTTATCGAAATAGACCTGACTACTTTAGAGCCACATTTAAACGGACCCTTTACTCCAGATTTAGCTACGCCTATTTCTAAAATGAAAGCAGCCGCTGAAGCCAATGGATGGCCTACTAAAATTGAAGTGGGATTAATCGGAAGTTGTACCAATTCATCTTATGAAGATATCAGCAGAGCGGTGAGTTTAGCTCAACAAGTAATTGACAAAGGATTAAAACTGACATCTCAATTTTCGATCACCCCTGGTAGTGAGTTGGTAAGATACACCATTGAAAGAGACGGATTTTTAGGCGTGTTTGATAAGGTAGGTGCCACCGTTTTTGCCAATGCATGCGGTCCTTGCATTGGAATGTGGGCAAGAGTAGGTGCTGAAAAAGCGGAGAAAAATACCATTGTACATTCATTCAATAGAAATTTTGCTAAACGTGCAGATGGCAATCCTAATACTTTTGCTTTTGTAGGAAGTCCAGAAATGGTAACTGCTATGGCAATTGCTGGAGACTTATCTTTTAACCCACTAACAGATACCCTTACCAATGATAAAGGTGAGCAAGTAAAATTAGATCCCCCTGCTGGCTTTGAATTACCAGTGAAAGGATTTGATGCAGAAGACCCAGGTTACCAAGCGCCTGCAAAAGATGGTAGCAAAATACAAGTTTTAGTTGCTGCTGAAAGCAAAAGACTTCAACTATTAGATCCTTTTGCCGCTTGGGAAGGAAAAGATTTAAAAGGATTGAAATTATTAATTAAGGCAAAAGGAAAATGTACAACAGATCATATCAGTATGGCCGGTCCTTGGCTTAAGTTTAGAGGACATCTGGATAATATCAGTAACAATATGTTAATTGGTGCTATCAATTTTTTCAATGAAAAAACTGATCTTGTTAAAAATCAACTCACTGGAGAATACGGTACTGTTCCATCTACTCAAAGGGCCTACAAAGCCGCTGGTATCGGAACCGTTGTAGTCGGTGATGAAAATTACGGAGAAGGATCTTCTAGAGAACATGCCGCTATGGAACCACGCCATCTAGGTGTTCGCGCGGTATTGGTAAAATCATTTGCGCGTATCCACGAAACCAATTTGAAAAAACAAGGTATGCTAGCACTTACATTCGAAAATAAGGAAGACTATAATGCCTTACAGGAAAATGACACCATTGATATCATTGGACTAGAAAGCTTTGCTGCCAATAAGCCGCTTCAATTAGTTTTGCACCATGCTGATGGCAGCAATCAAACGATACAAGTAAACCATACCTACAATGACCAACAAATTGAATGGTTTAAGGCTGGAGGTGCATTGAATATTATTAGACAAGAATTTGCATCAAGAAAATAAATTTACATTCAAATGTAAAAGGCGAAACTCCACTGGGTTTCGCCTTTTTTTATTACTTGGATGAAAAGCAATGATAATATTTGAGTTATCTCAAGCAGTAAAAACTTTTTAAATCCAATCAAACCAAGCATTTTTTATAAATTTGTAGGAGTAGTTTTTATAACAATAATTAATCTATTTAATATATGGCACCAATCAAAACAGCGCTTCTCTCTTTCGGTATGTCCGGAAAATTATTTCATGCCCCTTTTATACAAATACATCCTGGCTTTGAATTATTAGGTGCTTGGGAAAGAAGCAAAAAAATTATAGGTGATTTTTACCCAGGAGTTACATCCTACCCCACATTAGCAGCTATTTTAGAAGATGATACGATTGACTTAGTGGTAGTGAATACCCCTACTGCCACTCACTTTGAATATGCAAAGCAATCTTTATTAGCAGGTAAACATGTGGTGGTAGAAAAAGCTTTTACTACCACAGTGGCAGAAGCGATAGAACTTAAGGAGCTTGCTGAAAAGGTAAATAAGAAAATATCTGTGTATCAAAATAGGCGGTATGACAGTGATTTTAAAACAGTAAAGAAAATAATTTCAGAAGGTTGGCTAGGTGAGCTAATAGAAGCAGAAATTCACTACGACCGATATAAGCCACTATTAAATCCTAAACCTCATAAAGAAATCAAAAGCGCTGGATCTGGAATATTAAAAGATCTAGGGCCCCATATTATAGACAGTGCCATTTGCCTATTTGGCTATCCCCAGGCCCTTTTTGCGGATATCCGTATCACTCGTCCTAATTCGGTAGTAGATGATTGGTTTGATATACTACTTTACTATCCTGGTTATAGAGTGCGACTTAAAAGCGGGGTATTTGTAAGAGAGCCTCTTGCAAGTTTTATTGTACATGGGTCATTAGGATCTTTTTTAAAAAACAGAACCGATGTTCAAGAAGCTGATTTATTAGAAGGAAAGGTTCCTAATAGAACTGATTGGGGAACAGAACCTTTATCAGAACGGGG
>CANCRO010000043.1 GCA_947380605.1 Chitinophagaceae bacterium | reverse complement strand
TGGCTATTCATTCCGATAGTAGAGCTCCTGATAAAGCCTAACGAAAAAAATATGACTGCAGCAGAAGAAGAGCTGGCACTAAAAAATAACATTTATGATTATGTGTTGTACTTATTTGTAGCCCTTCAATTAGTAGCCCTTTTATTTTTTTTACAATCCATGCAACAAGACAGTTTACGCTGGTGGGAAATAGCCGGGAGGGTGGGCTCGATGGGTTTATTGTGCGGCACTTTTGGAATTAATGTAGGGCATGAACTTGGGCACAGAAATAATCTATTAGAGCAAGGCTTAGCAAAAATTTCCCTGCTCACTTCGCTGTATATGCATTTTTTTATTGAGCATAACAAAGGGCATCATAAAAATGTAGCAACTCCAGAAGACCCTAGCAGTGCTCGTTTCAACGAACCAGTATACTTTTTTTATTTTCGCACCATTGTATTCTCCTATATTTCTGCTTGGAAAATTGCTACGGATGAATGTAGAAAAAAAGGGCTTTCGCCAATGCATTGGAGAAATGAAATGATACAAGCACAATTACTACAAATTGCATTCATCGTTTTTGTAGTATTAACTTTTGGAAAATTAGTAACTATATATTTTTTATGTGCTGCTAGCATCGGAATTGGTCTGCTTGAAACTGTCAATTATATTGAACATTATGGATTACAAAGAAAGGCAACAGGACCTGGAAAATATGAAAGGGCACTACCCCATCACAGTTGGAATAGCAGCCATATTTTAGGTCGACTAATGTTATTTGAATTGAGTAGACATAGTGATCACCATTATCTTGCGAGTAGAAAATATCAAATCTTACAACACCATTCAGCGGCTCCCCAATTACCCACCGGGTATCCTGGAAGTATGATTCTTTCACTAGTGCCTCCGGCTTGGTTTTATATAATGAACCGAAGGATCAAGCAATTAGAAACTACTGAAGAAAAACACTAAGCCTGATTTTTTACTGAGCTATTTAATTTGAAATTATTAAATGGTTTCAGCCCCAAAATAAGGCTGTAAAACTTTGGGTAATCGAATACCTGTTTCCGTTTGATTATTCTCTAATAAGGAAGCTACAATTCTTGGAAGGGCAAGAGAGGATCCATTCAAGGAGTGAAGCAATTGAGTTTTTCCTCCTTCATCTTTATAACGAATTTTCATCCGGTTGGTCTGAAAAGTTTCAAAATTACTAACAGAGCTTACTTCTAACCACTTTTGTTGAGCCGCACTAAATACTTCAAAATCAAAAGTAAGCGCACTAGCAAAGCTCATATCGCCACCGCATAAACGCAAAATACGATAAGGCAATTCTAATTGGATTAACAACTGCTCTACATGCAGCACCATTGCCTCTAAAACATCATAGCTGCCCTCTGGTTTTACCAATTGAATAATTTCTACTTTGTCAAACTGATGTACTCTATTCAATCCACGCACATCACTTCCAAAGCTTCCTGCTTCTCTTCTAAAGCAAGGAGTAAAGGCAGTCATTTTTATAGGAAGCTCTTGCTCTTTAACAATTTCATCTCGATAAATATTGGTCACTGGCACTTCTGCAGTTGGAATTAAATAGAGTCCGTCTGCTGTTGCATGATACATTTGTCCTTCTTTATCTGGCAACTGTCCGGTACCGTAAGCAGAAGCTTCGTTTACCATCAATGGTGGCAAATATTCGGTATACCCTGCAGAGATATTGTAATCCAAAAAATACTGAACTAGGGCACGCTGTAATTTAGCCCCCTTGCCCTTATACAAAGGAAAGCCACTACCTGTTAACTTAGCGCCTGTTTCAAAATCCACTAAATCATATTTTTTAATTAAGTCCCAATGCGGCACAGCAGTAGAAGGCAATACTGGCTTCACGCCGCCTTCCCTAACCACTTCATTGTCTTCAGGTGTTTTTCCATTTGGAACAGAAGGATGTGGCAGGTTAGGTAACTTAATAATTTCATCCTGCAAACTTTTTTCTGCAGCAGTCAATTGATCGTTTAACTGCTGGATATTATTTTTATGCGTAGTTACCTGTTGCTTTTTTTGTTCCGCCTGCTCTTTTTCACCCTTCCCCATGAGTAATCCAATTTCTTTGCTAGCTAGATTCATTTCAGCTTGTAATGATTCTGCCGCTACTTTCAAGTTACGAACTTGTTCATCTAAAGCCACCACTTTATCTACGGCAGAAAGGTCACCATAATGCTTACTAGTTAAGCCCTCTTTTACCAATTCTATATGTTGACGTATAAAACTTATCTGAAGCATTTTTTTGTAAATTTTGACAAAGGTACTATTTTGATTTTTTTATTGATACAATCTACCCTAAGCTTTTATTCAATCAGCATTCCTTTCATCCTTCCTGGGATTTTGATACAGCTGATTAACCGATGGTACCCTTTTTAAATCCCCTAGCTCAAATGGGCTGATAAAATTTATATTTGCAAAATGCAAGATGCAAAAGACGATTTACAGATTCGATGGCTAAAGCTGCGCATCAAATTAAAAGAGACCTATGGCATTAAGCCTGATATGGATGGAATACTTTTTTTGATAGGTGTTCAGGAACTAGGCACTGGAAAACAAGAATATACCAAGGAGCAAAAACAGGATCTAATGCATATTGCCGTTTGCACTGTTTTACTACCCAGTGGTTACTATGTAATGGAGGGCTTTGATGAAGAGGGCTGGCCTCACTTTAAGCAATTAAAAGCCTTGCCTGAGTTTAACCTTTTTGAACAGGAAAATTTTTTAAAGGATCATGTGCTTCTCTATTTTGACCAATTTTTTAAATCAGCAAATTAAATCCGATGCATTTCATCAATAAGATTTTTGTACTTATTCTCCTGGTTTTTAGCGTACTAATTTCAAAAGGACAAGCTGCAAAAAAACCAGTCGCAAAACCAGCTGTAAGTAAAACCCAAATAACTGTAAAAGCCAAGCCCAAAGACAGTTTAGCGATACCTACAATAGTAGGTACAAGAATAAAAATCACCACAGACTCTGGAGTGATTGTAATAAGATTATACGATAAAACACCCCTTCATAGAGATAACTTTATTAAAATGGTGAACAGCCATTTTTATGACAGTTTACTTTTTCATAGAGTTATTGCAGGCTTCATGATTCAAGGAGGTGATCCTGAAAGTAAAAATGCAGTACCTGATCAGCCATTGGGTAAAGGGGATGTTGGGTACACTATCCCCGCCGAGTTTGATTCTACCCTTTTTCATAAAAAAGGAGCATTAGCTGCTGCCAGGACCAATAACCCTGAAAAGGCAAGTAGCGGTTGCCAATTTTACCTAGTTCAAGGTAAAAAAATCACTGAGCAAGAACTTTCTGCCATCGAAAAGCAGAGAGGCTTATATTTCTCCCCTATCAAAAGAAAGGTTTATACTGAGCTAGGAGGCACCCCTATGCTGGACATGAATTATACGGTATTTGGGGAGGTTGAAACTGGTATGGAAGTAATTGACCGTATCGCCGGAGCACAAAAAAATGGATTGAATCGCCCCAATACAGATATTCGAATGAAAATGGAATTGGCCAAATAAAATAAAAGTTTACCGATATTTCCTTCGAAAAGGAAATAAAAAAGATTTAATTTGCAATTCATTTTAGAAATTAATAACCCCTTACCACAATAAAAAAAGTATGAATTTTCCAGAAAATCTCCGCTACACAAAAGACCATGAATGGGTATCCATAGCAGGTAATATTGCAACCGTTGGTATCACTGATTTTGCTCAAGGCGAATTAGGCGATATCGTTTATGTTGATATTGCTTCTGTAGGAAAACCACTTGCAGCGGAAGAAGTATTTGGAACGGTGGAAGCGGTAAAAACGGTAAGTGACCTTTTTCTGCCATTAGCGGGTACTGTTTCCTCAGTAAATCCAGCGCTGGAAAGTCAACCCGAGTTAGTCAATTCGGATCCTTACGGTGAAGGCTGGATGATAAAAATGACCGTGGACAACGCTTCAGACTTTGATAATTTGTTGACTGCAGAAGCGTATGCTGCATTGGTAGGATAAGCATTGGCTTATTTACTTTGGCTTATTAAATTTGCATTATACGTTTAACTTTCCTTTGCTTATTTACCCTCTTCACGATCACGCAAGTTTTTTCTTGGGCGAATTATAAACACTTTTAAACCGTTACTAATGAATCGTAAAACCTTTATCAGGTTTACACCGGGCATCGCTTGGTTTATAATCGTGATGGTACTATTGTTTGCTCCCGGCAATGAATTTCCCTCTACTAAATGGTTTGGAGATATTCAACTTGACAAAGTGGTTCATGCGGGAGTTTTTGGACTGATGGGGTTACTTTTTATGCTACCAATAGGTATTGCAGATATTGAAACAAGTAAAAAATTAACCTACTTTATTCGAATCGCTATAGCCATTTCGATATGGGGATTAGCGTCTGAGTTTATTCAAAAGTACTGGGCTATTGGTAGAAATTTTGATTTAATCGATTGGTTAGCCGACAGTATTGGTGCAGTAATTGCATTTTTATATTGCAAAAAAAAGTACATCAAACCTTCCTAAAGCTTTAAATTTTAAATAGAAAAAACCCTAAACTTGCTGCTTGTAAAGGTTTTTAGTACATTTGCCAATATGATGAACGTAGAAAATATGGAGTACAACACCACCCGCAATCATTTAACGATGAGAGAGTATGGTCGCCATATACAAAAGATGGTAGAATACCTCCTATCCATTGAAGACAGAGAAAAGCGCCAGCGAAATGCGATGGCTTTGATTGAATTAATGGGTTTTTTAAATCCGCATTTAAAAAATGTGGAAGACTTTCGTCATAAATTATGGGACCATCTTTTCCTAATTAGCAACTTTACATTAGATGTTGAAAGTCCTTATCCTATTCCAACTCGTGAAACTTTAAAGGCAAAACCAGAGCGATTGAGTTACCCAAAAAAATATCCAAAATTTAATCATCTAGGAAAAAATATTGAGGTCGTTATCAACAAAGCACTGAAAGAAGAGAACCCTGAAAAAAGACAAGGCTTCGCGAATTCTATTGCTTATTACATGAAACTGACTTACAGCAATTGGCACAAGGAATTGGTTCACGATGATAATATTCAGGCCGAATTACAAAGTATCACTGAAGGTCAATTAGAATTCAACAATCGTCCGTTTGTAAAACACAGAACTGATAACCGTCCAGACAGGGATGATTATAGAACTGGAGGAACAGGCGGTTACCGGAAAAATTTTGGCAGCAGAAATAATGCTGGAGGAAGAGACAATCGAAGTGGTGGTGGACAGCGTGATAACCGCGGTGGTCAAGGAGGTGGAGGTGGACGCGACAACAGAACTGGCGGAGGTGGCGATAACCGAAATTCAGGTAATCGTAACTTTAAAAAAAGATATTAAACGGTTAACGGATGAAAGGCATTTCTCTTAGGCATTCCTATCATCCATTGTTGAAATAATTGCTTTACGCATGGCCCTGACAGTTACCAAACGTTAGGGCTTTTATTTTTTATCATCCATATTTAAATTGATCATCCAAGATGAGCTCATTTGAAGTTAGCGGAGGAAAAAGACTTTCTGGAGAAATTACTCCTCAGGGAGCCAAGAATGAAACCCTACAAATTATTTCTGCAGTTTTATTGACTTCAGAAAAAGTCCACATCGACAATATTCCTGATATCATAGATGTAAATCTACTGATAGAGTTGTTGGGAGAGATGAATGTAAAAATTGACCGGACTTCTAGAAACAGTTGTACTTTTCAAGCAGACAATGTAGCAGTTGATTATTTGAGCAGTGAAGATTATCATAAAAAAAGTGGCAAACTTAGAGGCTCTGTAATGTTGGCTGGCCCTATGTTATCCAGATTTAAGAAAGCCTATATACCTAAACCAGGTGGAGATAAAATTGGGCGCAGAAGATTGGATACCCATATTATTGGCTTTGAAAAACTAGGTGCTACCTTTCAATACAATTCAGATGGATTCTTTTATTTAGCTGCCAAAGAATTAAAAGGAACCAATATTCTACTGGAGGAACCTAGTGTAACGGGTACTGCAAATATTTTAATGGCTGCAGTAATGGCAACCGGCACCACTACTATTTATAATGCTGCCTGCGAACCCTACCTTCAGCAACTATGCAAGATGCTCAATCGTATGGGTGCCAATATTAGTGGAATAGGAAGTAATATGCTTACTATTAAAGGCGTGGATTCATTGAGTGGTACTCAACATCGCATTTTACCTGACATGATTGAGGTAGGCAGTTTCATCGGATTGGCTGCCATGACGCAAAGTGATATTCTCATTAAAAATGCAGGGGTGGAACATCTTGGAATTATTCCTGAAAAATTTCAACAACTCGGTATTCAAATGAATTTTCCAGGAGACGACATCCATATCCCCTCCCAAGAATTATATGAAATTCAAAAATACATGGATGGTGGTGTACTCACTATTTATGATCATCCATGGCCAGGTTTTACACCCGATTTATTGAGTATTGTATTGGTAACTGCCATACAAGCAAAAGGTAGTGTTTTGATTCACCAGAAGATGTTTGAGAGTCGACTGTTTTTTGTAGATAAACTGATTGACATGGGCGCTCAGATTATTTTATGTGATCCTCACCGTGCGGTAGTCATTGGTTTGGAGAGAGAACAAAAATTAAGAGGTATTACCATGAGCAGTCCAGATATTCGTGCAGGTGTTGCCTTACTGATAGCTGCGCTGAGTGCTGATGGCAAAAGTATTATCCAAAATATAGAGCAAATTGATAGAGGGTATCAAAATATTGACACCCGTTTGCAACAGCTTGGTGCAGACATTAAGCGAATGAGCGTTTAAATTATCGAAGGTTTATACATTTGTTTTCTTTTACTATTTTAAGAACATATTTCAATCAAAGAAATAAGCGCCACTCTTCTTGATTTGGCTTTTCTTTCTTTTCTTTGCACATGGCCATTCAAAATAAGATCATCATTATTACTGCTCCTTCTGGTTCTGGAAAAACTTCCATTACCAAGCACCTGATGCATCATTTTCCACAGTTAGCCTTTTCAATCTCTGCTGCCACTAGGGAGGCTAGAGGTATTGAAAAAAACGGGGTGGATTATTACTTCATGAGTGAAGCTGATTTTAAACAAAAAATTCAGCACAACGAATTTGCAGAATGGGAAATGGTCTATGAAGGGAAATATTATGGTACCCTAAAAAGTGAATTACAAAGAATTTGGTCGGAAGAGAAAGTGCCTGTTCTAGATATTGATGTAAAAGGAGCCATTCACGTAAAACAACAATATCCGCAATCCTGCATTACCTTGTTTATAGAGCCTCCTTCCGTTCAAGAATTAAAAAAGAGACTGGAAAGCCGTGGTACTGAAAATCCTGAATCATTAGCCGCAAGAATTAATAAAGCTGCCTATGAAATATCTTTTAAAGATCATTTTGATCAACAGATTATAAACGATGATTTACAAAAGGCCTGTGACGAGGCGACCATCATTATTCAACGTTTCCTTCAGCAATGATTTCCATTCTTAAAAAACCAATGTTCTTTATTACATTTACCTTATGGATTGGATAGCACTTTTGGCAATACTTATTTCGATACTGCTGATTGGTTTTTTATCGGGAGTAGAGATGGCCTTTGTGTCTGCCAATAAATTATCGGTAGAACTAAGAAAAAAGAAAGGCACCTACAGCGGAAAAGTATGGGGATCCTTTGCCGAAAAACCGACTAGATTTATAGGTTCCACGCTGATTGGTTTCAATCTGATTTTAGTAATCTATGGTCTATTCTGGAGCAATTTCATGCCAGGAGTTTGGCGTAATCAAATTGGTGATTACAGCTGGAATATTAACAACCCCTATTTTCATTTAATCATAGAAACCATTGTTGCTACTTTTTGCTTACTTTTTTTCGAGTATATTTTTAAAGCTTATTTCAAAGCCAAAAACGAAACTATTCTTAGTAGCGGATTCATTGCCCAGCTGAGTTTTTCAATATTCAAAGCATTCTCGGGGATAGCCAACTTTTTTATAGCCATTTCAGAATGGATCCTAAAATATATTTTCAATGTAAAGTTGAATGAAAAAAAGAATGTCTTCACTAAGATTAATTTGGAGCATTTTATTCAACAAAGTAAAAATCATGATGTTGTAATTGCAGCCGAAATAAATAAAGAATTATTTGAAAATGCATTATCGCTTAGTGATAAAAAAATAAGAGACTGTCTAGTTCCTAGAAAAGAAATAGATGGCGTAGACATTCATACGGATATTGAAAAAGTAAAAGACCGGTTTATACAAACCAAACTAAGTAAGCTGGTAGTTTTTGATCAAAACATAGACAATATTGTAGGGTATATTCATCAGTTAGATCTATTTAAAAATCCGACTGATATTCAATCGATTTTACTGCCTATTCCTGCCATTCCAGAAAGTATGAGTGCTACCGATTTAATAACTAAGTTTAGCAAAGAGAGGAAAACCATTGCTTGGGTAGTAGATGAGTTTGGTGGAACCGAAGGGATTGTAACCATGGGTGATTTACTGGAAGAGATTTTTGGAGATATTAAAGACGAATACGACACAGAAGAATTGGCTGAAAAAAAAATAGGGCCTAAAGAATTTATTTTTAGTGGCCGTTTAGAATTGGATTACATTACCAATAAATATAAAATTGAATTTCCTGATAGTGAAGATACTGATACGCTCAGCGGTTTCATTATTCAAAATAGAGATGAAATTCCTAAGCAAAAAGAAACTTTCACCATAGGTAATTATCAATTTGATATTTTAAATGTAACCAACACTAGAATTGAAGCGGTAAAACTGAAAATCCTTAAATAAAAAATATTTATCTTTTATTAATAATATTTAGCTGAATGACAATAGCCATCAATGCAAACCAACCTCCACATTCAGTCAGCAATGATTTTTATTTAAAATGTTTACTAAAAATTGCTGAAGAAAATACAGATCATCAATTTATTTTAATCAGTTCTAATACGTTTGGAGAGCTAGAAAATATCCCTGACAATGTTTTGCCGATTATTTCGGCACCCCTAATCAATAAGGGCTGGATGTGGCAATATTGGTTTGACAAAACCTTGCCTAGCCTTCTTAAAAAACATAACGCTTCTCTACTAATTCATACTGGCGCAGTAGGTTCAAAGAAAGCTACCATCCCCCAATGGGTTTTTGTTAACGATTTATCTCATCTGCACTCTCCCCATCATTTTTCGAAAAAACAACTTGACTTTTTAAGCAACCAAGTGCCTGAATTTTTGGGAATAGCTGACGGAATTGTAACCGCTGATGATTTTGTTGCTAAAGAAATAAAAAAACAATTCTCCATTAAAGACGATAAAATAAAGCACATTTCCTTCGCCACTTCTGATGCTTACCAACCAATTTACTGGGGAGATAAAGAGTCAGTGAAAAATTATTATGCTGATGGAAAAGAATATTTTTTATTTAGTGGAGAAATTAGTCCACGCTATGATTTGATCAACTTATTAAAAGCCTATTCAATTTTCAAAACCAAGCAACTGAGTAATATGCAGTTAGTCATTACTGCCAAATCGCTCAGTTTGAATGACCCTTTCAATAAAATTTTTAGCACTTATAAATACAGAAGAGAAGTTCACATACTAACTGGCTTGCCAGAAAAAAAATTAGCTAAAATAACTGCAGCAGCTTATGCATTTGTTTATCCTGCTCATGCTGCAGAATCTGCTTTATTGCCCTTACAGGCAATGCAATGTGATGTGCCAGTAATTAGTAGCCCTTTAGAAACACTAAAAGAAAAATTAGGAGATGCTGCATTGTATGCAGACCCGTCGAGTTTTGAGGATATTGCAGAAAAAATGATTCAACTTTTTATTGACGAAACAGATCGTTCCGATATGATTGAAAGCGGTAAATTAATTGTCAATCAATTCAACAATGAAAAAACCAATGCAAAATGGTGGAAATCCGTATTAGCTCAAATCAAAAAAGGTAAAAAGTAATCGGGCTAACTATAAGCGCTCATTTAAAAAGTACCACTAAAATTCAGCAGATAAATTATTTAGATTGTAAAGCAATTATCTTTGTGCTTAACTATTTGTAAAAGGCTAATCAACACATGAAGCAATCCACCATTAAAATAGACGTATTATTAGATCCTAATAAAGTACCTGAACAAATTAGCTGGACAGCTTCTGACAGCACTGCAGATATGGCCCAAAAAGCTAAAGCGATGTGTGTAGCATTTTGGGATGGGGCAGACAAAACAGCCATGAGAATAGATCTTTGGACAAAGGATATGATGATGGATGAAATGGCTGATTTTTATTATCAAATGCTGATGACGATGGCGGATACTTTTAAAAGAGCTACCCAACAGCAGGAGCTGAGTGACGATATGAAAAAGTTTGCAGAAGCATTTTTTGAAAAATTCAAGGCCATTCAATTAAAAGAACAGCAATAAAAGTAAACTGGTAAACTGTTTTAATAAGTAAACGCTTAGCTGCTTAAATTGCAAAGGGAAAATATTGAAAATGGTAAAACTAAATTTTACCTTCGGAAAATAAAGCAATCTACTACTCACTAATTTTAAAAATATTATGGCTTTAGAACAACAAATAATGGCTGAAATGAAAGAAGCCATGAAATCAAAAAACGAAGGCGTTCTTAGAAGTTTGCGTGCGATAAAGGCGGAGATCATCAAGGCAAAAACAGAACCCGGTGCTGCAGGAGAAATCGATGAAGCAACTGAACAGAAGTTTTTACAAAAGATGATGAAACAAAGAAGAGATTCACTTGAAATATTTGAAAAGCAAGGTCGTGCAGATTTAGCAGCTAAAGAAAAAGAAGAGATGGAAGTAATTGAAAGATTTCTTCCAAAACAATTATCTGAAGCTGAAATTAAAGCAGCCGTTGCGGCTATCATTACTCAAACAGGTGCTGCTTCACCGGCAGATATGGGTAAGGTAATGGGAGTAGCTAGTAAGCAGTTGGCAGGACTTGCAGATGGCAAGACTATTAGTAATATTGTAAAGGAATTATTAAGTCAATAATTCAATTTATTTTTAGCACTTTATATCATTTCTGTTTAAGAAAAATTTATAATGTTAGATATCATTTTTGCTATTGTAATGGTGATTGCCCTTTTTAAGGGATACAAAAAAGGGTTAGTAATCGCTATTTTCTCACTTATTGCCCTAATCGTTGGTATAGCCGTGGCTGTTAAATTATCTGCTGCAGTGGCTAGTTATTTTCAACCTCAGGGTTCGGGATCTTCCAAATGGATCGTCCTCCTATGCTTTGTAGTGCTTTTTTTAGCTGCGGTATTGGTAGTGCACATGACCGGCAAACTGATTGAAAAAACTTTTGAAATCGCCTTTCTAGGATGGGCTAACAAATTAGGTGGTATTTTACTGTATGCCGCCTTGTACACTGTCATTTTTAGTGTTTGTCTATTTTATGCAGATAAAATTCATTTACTAGGAAAGACCACCTTGGCAGATTCTCACGTTTACCCTTATGTGCAACCCGTTGGACCTAAAATAATGAATGGTATTGGTCAATGGATACCCATTTTTAAAGACGCCTTTACCCAATTAGAAGATTTTTTTTCAGGTGTATCTAATAAAATTCATGCTTAAATAACAGCCTTTACCATTATTTACTGTAATTTCAACGCGATTATATAATTTAGCCATTAGTAATCTAACTGAATTTATTACTAGTTACCATAGAATGAGTTACGAAATCAAAGAAGACGGAAAGTTTAAATTCATTGAGGAAGGTCAAGGTGAACCGATTATGCTGCTCCATGGCCTTTTTGGTGCATTGAGTAATTTTTTGCCGCTGATTGAGTTTTTCAAAAAAACGCACCGGGTAATTGTTCCTATGTTGCCTTTACTTGACCTTGATTTACTTCATACCTCTGTTGGAGGACTAGAAAAATTTGTTCAAAAATTTATTGAGCATCGCAACTATAATCATATTCATTTATTGGGTAATTCACTGGGGGGGCATGTGGCACTCATACATATTTTAAAACATCCTGAAAGAATAAAAACGCTTATTCTAACGGGCAGTTCTGGTCTTTTTGAAAATGGCATGGGAGACACTTATCCTAAGAGAGGAGATAAAGAATATATTCGAAATAAAACTGCACTTACTTTTTACGATCCTGCTATGGCCACTGATGAATTAGTGGACGAAGTATTTGAAATTACCAACAACCGATTGAAAGTAATTAAAATTATTGCCCTAGCTAAAAGTGCTATAAGAAATAATTTAGGTGAAGAGCTCAATGAAATAAAACAGCCTACTTGTTTAATTTGGGGAAACAATGATACCATTACACCGCCTTTTGTAGGGAATGAATTTAATCGATTAATCCCCAATAGCGAGCTGCACTTTATTGATCATTGTGGTCATGCTCCAATGATGGAGGTGCCAGGAGAGTTTAATGAGATATTAGCTACTTTTTTATCTAAACAGCAAGCATCAGTTACAAAAGTTGGATAATAAATTGTTGGCTTTTGACGTTACCAACTGAATAGCTGGTATTATTTCAAGTATTACCAACGCCTCAAAACATTCATATGCTAAACAATGAACTCATCAACCATGCCATTCCACAGCTACAGTTGCAGGATAGTATTAGTAGAGCATTGCAGCTTATTCAGGAATACCGGCTCACCCACTTACCTGTAGTATCGGGGAATAAATATTTGGGAATGATTGGCGAGGATGACTTATTCGATGCTGGTCAAGAAAATAGTAGCATCGGGATTTTACAAGACAATTTCATTACCATGGCGGTAAGAGAAGAAGAGCATTTTCTTACCAGTTTAAAATGCTGCAACTTATTTGAGACCAATATTGTGCCGGTAATCAATCAGCAAAATGAGCTGATGGGGATCATTACTGCCACTGATTTATTAAAAGCGTTAGGCGGTTACTCAGGATCCGATGAAATGGGCGGAATAATTGTCATCGAAATGGATCGATCTAGATTTGCTATTTCAGAAATCAGCCGTATTGTAGAAAGTAATGATGCCACAATTTTGCATTTAAATACAACCTTTAACTCAGAAAATAGCTTACTTACTGTTACCCTTCAGCTCAACAAAAAAGAAATAGCCACAATTGTTTCTGCATTCGAAAGATATGAATATACAATCGTTCATTATTTCGGTGATGAAAAGTTTGAAAATGAAATTCACAGTAACTATCGTCATTTAATGAGTTACCTAGACATTTAAATTTTCTATCAAAATTTCTGCCTCCCTGGCAGCAGAATTAATTACAATATATTTTAAAAGTTCAGAGGGAGAAGAACTGCTGAATCAATGAATATTTTAAAAAAAATATGGTGCGGAATATTATCCTTAGTATTCGCATGTAATGTAGCTGCTCAAAATGTAGAGGTAGCAATGTCTACTAGTACCGAGTTGCCACTTGTTAACCCAGCCTATAAAGGCAAACTTCAGATTAATGAAATCATCATCAAGGGTAACAATAAAACCAAAGGATACATAATACTTAGGGAAATTCAATTTAAAGCAGGAGATTCACTTAGCATCAACGAATTGAACGAATCGTTTCAGCTAGCCAGACAACAAGTTTACAATACCACCTTATTCCATGAAGTGAACATAGAATTAGCAATGCTATCTGCTTTTCAAATTAATGTTATTGTAACGGTTAAGGAGCGGTGGTATATATTTCCAGTACCTATATTTCAACCAGTTGACCGAAGCTTGAATGAGTGGCTAGTTAAATATAAAGGCGATTTGTCTAGAATTAATTACGGAGTAAAATTTGAGCATTATAATTTCAGTGGGAGAAAAGATCCTTTCCATCTTTACTTTATGAATGGGTATACAAAAAATGTATCCTTTTCTTATTCGCAACCTTATAGCAACATTGCGCTCAATCAGGGTTTTGGATTGGGGGGTGGTTTTTCTGAAAACAGAGAAGTTGCCTATAAAACATCTGCTGATAACAAAATTCTTTTCTACACAAATAATAATTTTATCAAAAAAAACGTCTACGGAAATCTTAGCTTTCGAATACAAAAAGGAATTTTAAATCGTCATCTTTTTAATCTTGCTTACTCAAGAATTACCGTAAGTGATTCAATCCTATCCCCCAGTTTCAACCCCAATTATTTCAACACCAATAGTAACACCAACGGATTAATTGACTTTACTTACACCTACCAATATACTAATGTAAACAACGCTGCTTATGCATTAAAAGGAGTTACTAGTTATGTTACGGTATCAAAAAGAGGATTTGGATTGACAGGTGGTACCAACCGGTTTTTTGTAGAAGCAGCTTATAATAAATTTTGGGCGCATACACATAATTGGTTCACTAGTTTGCAAGTGATGGGTAATGTAAAACTTCCCTTTGAACAAGCTTACATTAATCAAAAAGCAATCGGATATGGCAATGCTAATGTAAGAGGTCTTGAATATTATGTAATCGATGGTGTTGCTTTTGGCATTTTAAAATCCACCCTAAAAAAGAAATTATTTTCTGTAAAAATACCAATGCCCTTTTCCTCATCGATCATTCCTTCTCTCCCCTTTTCAATATTTGCTAAAACCTATACAGATATCGGGTATTGTTATAATAAAAAAAACTATGCTGCTAATCTGAATAACCGTTTACTCTATACGGGAGGATTTGGAATAGATATTTTGACTTTATACGATATCAGTCTAAAAATTGAGTACAGTTTTAATCAACTGGGTCAAGGTAGTCTGTATTTTGAGAACCGTTAATCCTGATTTTAAAAATTTTCATATCTCTCCTCCACAGAGTTTACCTATATTTAACATCCGAAAAAATGCCAATTACTAAGAGAAGCGATTTTCTTTGTCAGTTGCTTTACCATTCGAAACGAATAAAATTTTTACATGAAAATAGCCATTTACAGTCGTGGTATAGAAAATGACCAACACAAGGACATGGAAATTTTGCTGGAGGAATTGAAAAATCACCAGGTAGAACCTGTTTTTTTTCAAGACTTTTTCAATCAGTTCTATTCTGCCGTTAGTATGACTGATAAGTATTCCACTTTCAATTCGCCCGAAGACTTAGACGATTCAATTGATTGTGTGATTAGTTTGGGTGGAGACGGCACTTTACTTGACACAGTAACTTTTGTTCAAGATAAGGGTATACCAGTTTTAGGAATTAATTATGGCCGATTAGGATTTTTAGCCAATATTGGTAAAGAAGATATCCGAATTGCAATTAAAGCATTAGCTGAAAGAACTTACGTAACTGATAACAGGACTTTAATTCATTTGGATGCGGATATTCCAATTTTTGATAAAGTACCTTACGGTTTGAATGAATTTAGTATCCAAAAAAAGGATTCTTCCTCCATGATAAAAATTCACACCTATCTGAATGGAGAGTTTTTGAATGCCTATTGGGCAGATGGTTTGATAGTAGCTACACCGACCGGGTCAACAGGTTATTCATTGAGCTGCAATGGCCCTATTGTTTTTCCTGATAGTGGAAGTTTTGTTATAACACCCATATCGCCCCATAATTTAAACATCCGTCCCATTATTGTTCCTGATAACAATATTATCTCTTTTGAGGTAGAAGGCAGAACTGATTCTTTTATTTGTACGCTCGATAGCAGAAGAGTAGTGGTTCATAAGGAAGCTCAATTAGCCGTTAAAAAGGAAAAGTTTGGAATCAACTTAATTCGATTGAATGAGAATAATTTTCTACAAACCTTGCGAAATAAACTTTCATGGGGCTTTGATAAACGCAACCCTTAAAGCATGGCTTTCGGAAATTGTTAATTAAATTGCAAAAATAAATTTTTAATAAGATGGCATTTGTGAATTCGTTTTACTAAACAAAATCCTACTTTGCAATTATGAAAAAAATCTTCCTGGTACTTTTTGTTTGGTCCTCACTCTTTTTAAAAGTTACTGGCCAGGGGATTGTTGAACAATTAGGGGAATTTGGGTTTACAGTAGGTGCAGCACACTATTTCGGAGATCTTAATACACGTGGCAAAATCAATCGACCCAAACAAGCTCTAGGGATTTTTTATAAAAAACAATTTAATAATTATCTAGGTATTCGTGCCAGTGCACATTATGCTCAGTTAGGTTACAGTGACATGTATAGTTCAGATGATTATCAAAAAAGAAGAAATCTAAGTTTCAACAGTGACATTTTCGAATTAGCGTTTCAGGGAGATTTTAATTTCTTTAAATTCATCCCAGGCGACAGATACTACTACTATACCCCCTTTGTTTCCTTAGGATTGGGTGCATTTAGTTACAATCCCTATGCGTACCTCGATAGTAAGCAAGTTTACCTAAGACCATTAGGCACTGAAGGCCAAAATATAGGCTACTTAGATCCAACCACTAAAAGCAAAAGGAGTCCTTATGGCAGTGTAGCGGTTTGTTTCCCTATTGGTGCAGGTATCAAATACAATCTTTCCAATAATGTTAACCTCTCCTTCCAAATTACCCATCGGCTAACTTTAACCGATTATTTGGATGATGTAAGTACCACTTATGTGGGCCTTGATAAATTTCCGGCGCTCAACGGGCAGACCTCTGTAGCAGGTGTTTTGCAAGACAGAAGTTATGAAACAGGTACTTCCATAGGTGTGGAGGGTAGGCAACGTGGATTAAGCAAGCAAAAAGACCAGTTTATTATAGCTGAAATAGGCGTTTCTTTTAGTATTAGCACCTATAAATGTCCTAGTTATAAATAAAGCTATTTTTAAAAAACACCCCTCCCAACCCATCTTTTCAATAGGGAGTTCAATAAAGTGTTAACATTTCTTCAAAACGCTTATTCCAACTAATTTTTATTACTTTTGCAGCCTTTAGGCAGGTCCATCCTGACTAGAAACCTTTCAGTAAATATGAGTTTACAAGACAGCATTAATATTCAACGACTTCCGCGTCACATCGCCATTATTATGGATGGCAATGGAAGGTGGGCTCAAGATAAAGGAGAAGATCGCCTTTTTGGACATCTTCATGGAGTAGAAAGTGTTAGAAATATTGTAGAGGGATGTGCTGAATTGAAAATTGAATATCTAACGCTTTATGCCTTTAGTACAGAGAACTGGGATAGGCCGGCCGAGGAAGTTAGTGGATTAATGGAATTATTGGTAGACACTATCCGAAATGAAGTGCCCACTTTAAATAAAAACAATATTAGACTGCATGTAATTGGCGACATCAGTATGTTGCCTGATTCAGCTAGAAAAGAGCTACAAGCAGCGCTAGAAGAAACCCAATTAAATACGGGAATGAATTTAGTGATGGCATTGAGCTATAGCAGTCGATGGGAAATAATAAAGGCAGTAAAGCAAATAGCCTTGGACGTTCAATCGGGTCAGCTTGATCCTGAGGCAATTTCCCAGCCTGTTTTTCAACAATATCTAACTACCAGTAAATTCCCTGACCCGGAATTAATGATCAGAACAAGTGGTGAATATAGAATAAGTAATTTTTTATTATATCAGCTTGCTTATGCAGAGCTGCATTTTACAACTACTTTATGGCCAGATTTTAGAAAAGAAAATTTATATGAGGCAATTATAGATTTTCAAAATAGGGAGAGAAGGTTTGGAAAGACCACCGCCCAAATAGAAAATTTGACTGAAACAAACAATGCTAGTCATTAAGATTTTTGAATAAATTAGTAATAGTAATTAGAAAAAAGAGGATTTGAAAATCCAGTAATGAAATATAAAAGGGTTTTATAATATAATGGTTTAACAAATAGTTTTCAATATTGCAAGTATATTGCCCATCGTAAAAAAAAATTAATGCCGAGGATTTACCAGAATTATTTATTGATTATTGTCGCTGTTTTGTGTTCACAATGGGCATTTGGCCAAAAAGATAGCCTGCCACCGGTTTCCGTAGATCCTCATCTATTAGAGATTCTTGATTCAAAAACACCCAAACAATTCAATTTAGCAGGTATAACTGTAACAGGTGCCAAAGCATTTGACCAAAATTTAATTATTTCCATTTCAGGTCTAGCAATAGGGGACAAGTTAACCATACCAGGAACGGACGCTTTCAGTAAGGCAATTAATAAATTATGGAAGCAGAATTTAGTAGTAGATGTGGAAGTATTTTTAACAAGAATAGAGGGAAATAATTTGTTTATTGAGATGGCCATTACCGAAAGGCCAAGACTCTCCGATTTTAAATTTATAGGAATCAAAAAAAGTGAAAAAGACGACCTCGAAACAAAAGTTGGATTATCGAAGGATAGAGTAGTAACTGATAATATGAAGTTGAGTGCAATGGAGGTGATTCAAAAATTCTTTGCTGATAAAGGATTTAGAAATGTAAAAGTAGAGGTAAAAGAACAGCCTTCTGTAACTATGCTGAATGCTGTTACACTGGTTTTTAATGTTACTAAAGGAAATAAGGTAAAAGTTAATAGTGTAAATTTTGCTAATAACGACAACATCACAGATGCGAAGTTGAAAAAGCAAATGAAAGGCACTAAAGAATTGTCAAGAATGACGCTATACCCATCTGCAGAGACCAGCCCTTATGGAGACAGTTCAACTCGGCTTAGCTTTAAAGAATATTTGAAACAGATGGATTATTTGTCCATCACCAAAACGAGAGAATTTATTGATCCCTACTTCAGATTTAAATTATTTTCTTCGGCAAAATTTAATCCAAAAAAATACGACGAAGACAAAGAGAAGGTATTAGATTATTATAATGCTCAAGGATATAGAGATGCGGTAATTTTAGCAGACACGGCTATTAATACTCCAAAGGGCAATATTGACCTGCATTTAAAGATGAATGAAGGTAGAAAGTATTATTTTGGCAATATTGTTTGGAAAGGAAATACAAAATATTCTGATTCCATATTGCACGTATTATTAGGAATCAAAAATGGTGACATCTACAACTTAGAAGTTTTAAATAAACGGTTAGGAAAAACGCCTTCTTCTGAAGGAGGTGATGTGCAAAGCTTGTACATGGATGACGGTTATCTTTTCTTTAGAATAGAACCAGTAGAAACTGCAGTATACAATGACACCATTGATTTTGAAATCAGAATGCAAGAAGGTCCTCAGGCAAATATTGGCAAAATAGAAATCAGTGGAAATGATAAAACAAAAGACTTTGTTGTACGCAGAGAATTAAGAACTATCCCTGGTGAAAAATTTAGTCGTGCTGATTTAATACGTACTCAACGAGAGCTAGGACAATTGGGCTATTTTAACCCTGAAAAAACAAATCCGAATGTAGCACCTAACGCTGATGATGGTACAGTAGATATAACTTGGCAAGTAGAAGAGAAGTCAAGTGATCAGCTGGAATTATCTGCTGGCTTTGGAGGATATATTGGTTTGACTGGTACCCTAGGTATTACTTTCAATAACTTTTCGATCAATAATATTTTCAACAAAAAAACATGGGACCCATTACCTTCTGGTAGCGGACAAAAATTAAGCGCAAGAATTCAGTCGAATGGTAGAGCCTATAGAACTTATAATTTCTCCTTTACAGAGCCATGGCTAGGTGGTAAAAAAAGAAATTCTTTATCAGTAAGCCTTTACAATACCAAACAGAGCAATTCATTTAATATGTATGGTCAATTTTGTCCATCCTGCGGCGACACTTCTTATATAAAAATAATTGGTATGGCTCTTTCATTGGGCAAGCAATTGAGGTGGCCGGATGATTATTTTTCAATGAACTATTCTTTCACTGTTCAACAGTATAAATTAAAGAATTATTCAAATATTTTTAAAGGTATTAGCACCGGTGTTTCAACCAATATTAGTTTAAAACTAGGAATTGCAAGAACTTCCACCCAAGGGAGTCCAATCTTTCCAACAGGGGGTTCCAACTTCTTGCTAAGTGGACAGTTTACGCTACCGTATACAGCACTAGGACTTGTTTCCCCTGGACAAAATCCATATAAATTTCCTGAATTTCATAAGTGGCGTTTTAATGGAGAATTCTATGTTCCGCTTGGTGTAGCAGGTGGCGCAGATAAAAACAAGCAATTCATCATTAAGGCAGCTGCCAAATACGGATTTATTGGACGATACAATAAAGACATTGGAATTTCTCCTTTCGAAAGATTTCAGTTGGGAGATGCTGGTCTAAATAATACCTATGCTTTAATGGGAAAGGATATTATTGCACAAAGAGGTTATCCAATCTATTCAACTAGCAATCCGAAAATAAATCCCGACAACGGAACACCATCAGAATTTTTTACCATATTCAATAAATATGTACTCGAATTAAGGTATCCGTTTAGCACCAATCCAAGTAGCACAATTTATGGATTAGCATTTTTTGAAGCGGCCAATGGTTGGTATTCATTTAAGGAATATAATCCTTTTAAATTACGCCGTTCTGCCGGTGTAGGTATGAGATTCTTCTTGCCTATGTTTGGTTTACTTGGATTTGACTATGGCCTAGGTTTTGATAGGTTAAAAGAAGGCGAGCCGATGAAAAGCGCCTTTAAATTTACCTTTATGCTAGGCCAGGAGCCTGAATAAAACTTGACTAATTTTTAAAAACATCCAGATGTATAAAAAAATATTTATTCTATCCTTATGTTTAGTCGTTGTTACTGCAATAACCAAAGCACAGCGGTATGCAGTTATTGATTCTAAATATATTTTGGAAAAATTGGCGGATTATAAAATAGCACAAACCCAATTGGATCAAATTAGTATCCAGTGGCAGCAAGAGATTGAAAAAAAACAGGCAGCGCTGGATAAGATGTATAAAGACTATGATGCTGAGCAAGTTATGTTGAGTGCTGGACTTAAAAAAAAGCGAGAAGATGAGCTTTTCAACCGTGAAAAAGACGTGAGAGATCTACAAAAGAAACGTTTTGGCTTTGAGGGGGATTTATTCAAGTTTAGGCAGGAATTAATAAAACCCATCCAAGATCGGGTTTATGTAGCGATACAAAAATTGGCTATAGAACGATCTTATGATTTTATTTTAGATAAAAGTGAAGGAATTACCGTTATATTTGCCGACCCAAAACTTGACAAAAGTGATGAGGTGTTGAAATTTTTGAATATTAAATAAATCAAAATAAAAGATACAACAGCAGCCTTTTGGCTACTAAAACAAACTTTAAAACAAATAAACAATCAAAAGAACAATGAAAAATCTAATCGTTGCACTTGTATTTGGTATTTCTATTTTTGGACTATCTAATACTTCAATAGCACAAACTCAAAAAATCGGCTTTATTAGCTTTGACGAATTAATTGGATCAATGCCAGAGGCTGAAAAAGCGAGTGCAGAGTTACAAGAATACCAAACTGCGCTTCAACAACAAGGAGCAAATTATTACAAAGAGCTAAACGAATTGGATAGCCTTTTTGCTAAAGATTCTGCTACGATGAATAAAGCAACCAAAGAGTTGAAAAGAAATGATATGATTGCTTTATATCAAAAAGTACAAGGATGGCAACAAACCATGCAGCAGATGTTGGAAGAAAAAAAATCTGCATTATTAGGCCCAATTCAAAAGAAGGCGATTGATAACGTTAAGCTAGTTGCTAAAGAGGCTGGTTACGCTTATATCCTAGAGGCTGGAACTTTATTAGTAACTCCTCCAGCAGATGATATTTTACCATTGGTGAAAAAGAAAATGGGCATTAAAGATCCTGCACCAGCTGCTAAGCCGGCTGCTGCTCCTGCTGTTCCAAAAAAATAAATTAAAATATAATAAATATTTTACAAAAGCCATCCCGTTAATCGGGATGGCTTTTGTATTTTTGAGTCATGAGTAAAGGACCCATTGGAGTATTTGATAGCGGATATGGTGGCCTCACGGTATTAAAGGAAATCACCGAAATGCTTCCAGCGTATGATTATATCTACCTGGGTGATAATGCTCGTGCACCCTATGGAGGAAGAAGCTTTGATACCGTTTACCAATACACGCTACAATGTGTAGAATGGTTTTTCAAAATGGGCTGTCCACTCGTCATCATTGCTTGTAATACTGCTTCAGCAAAAGCACTGCGAACCATTCAGCAAAAGGATCTTCCCTTGATGGATCCCGATAAAAGGGTTTTAGGGGTTATAAGGCCTACCACAGAAATTATTGGTAATTATACTAAGACCAATCAGGTAGGAATATTAGGAACTCAGGGTACTGTTCAATCTAACTCTTACCCCACTGAAATTGCAAAATTTTTTCCCAACGTAACGGTATTGCAGCAAGCCTGTCCTATGTGGGTTCCGCTGATCGAAAACAATGAATATCTTTCAGCTGGGGCAGATTATTTTATCCAAAAAAATATTCAACAACTACTAGATCAATCCTCGGATATCGATACCATTTTACTTGCCTGTACCCACTACCCACTCTTATTAGACAAACTGCGACAATATGTTCCAGCAGGAACTACGCTTCTTTCACAGGGTCATATTGTTGCCAAAAGTTTGAAAGAATACTTAGAAAAACACCAACCACTGGAAGAAAAGTGCACTAAAAATGGTCGAGTAAGCTTTTATACCACAGATTCTACCGATGATTTCGACCAACAGGGAGCTGTTTTTTACGGAAAACCTATTATCTCCACCCATTTGGAACTTTAATTTGTGTTCAAATTCCAACATTCATAATTTTTTACTACCTTCGCCGTCCTTTCACAAGCAGCAGGGATGGTGCCCTGATGAATGTAGATAAAAATGCTTTAGTAAATTAATTTTGTAAAAGGAAAAACTTAATACAATGCCAGGCAAAAAAAGAACCTACCAACCGCATGTCCGCAGAAGAAAACACGTACATGGATTTCGTCAACGTATGCAAACTGCAAATGGCCGTAAGGTATTAGCAAGTCGTCGCAAAAAAGGTCGTGTAAAATTGACCGTTTCTGATGAGCGCTTCGGTAAAAAATAGAATCGATCAAAACCCCAAAAGGGCAAAAAATAATAACAGCTCTCCTTTGGAGGGCTTTTTTAATTTTAGATCATTGGAGAAAAAACAACGATACAAGCTAGGCAAAATAGACCGGTTGAAAAGCCGTAAGACTATAGAACTGCTTTTTGCTGAGGGGAAGTCCTTTTCCATCTCCCCCTTTAGGATTTTGTATTGCCTTTCTCCCATTGGAAATTTGTCTACTGAAAATGCCGCTTCTAGCAAAGAAAATAAATTACAGGTAGGCGTTGCCGTTAGTAGTAAACATTTTAAAAAAGCAGTCGACCGAAATCGAATTAAGCGCCTGATGCGAGAAGCTTGGCGACTTCAAAAAAACGAGCTCCTATTATCTCCCCAGCTTGCCCATCAATGTTTAAAAGTTTTTTTAATTTATACGGGCAAAGAGCTTCCTGGGTATCAATTGATTTATGAAAAAGCAACAGTAGTCATTACCCGATTAAT
>CANCRO010000042.1 GCA_947380605.1 Chitinophagaceae bacterium | reverse complement strand
CCACTACTAAAAATTTTAAGTCGAGGCACACAAATTAAACTGACGGGAGCACCCGAACAGGTGGTAGATGCTAAGGAAAAAATAAATCTAATTGTCCAATACATTGAACGGAATGGACATATGTCTGAAAATTATTTTGATCAAATTTTAGGAGGAGATGATGCGCAGGCTGTTGATAATTTTGTTGATCGAAACCCCAATGATGTATTGGTTTTTGGGCCAAATGGAAAAACAGTAAGGGCACGTACTGCTAATCAAAAGAAAATGGTAGCAGCAGTTGATAAAAATGATATTGTTTTTGCAATTGGTCCAGCGGGTACCGGAAAAACTTATACTGCGGTTGCCTTAGCAGTAAGGGCACTAAAAGCTAAAACCGTTAAAAAAATAATTTTAACTCGACCTGCTGTAGAAGCAGGAGAAAATCTAGGTTTTTTACCGGGCGATTTAAAAGAAAAAATTGACCCTTATTTAAGACCGCTTTATGATGCATTGGATGATATGATTCCTGCAGATAAGCTTGGTTATTTTATGACCACCCGAACAATTGAAATTGCCCCACTAGCCTATATGAGAGGTAGAACCCTTGATAATGCATTCATTATACTAGATGAAGCGCAAAATACAAATGACGGTCAATTAAAAATGTTTCTTACTAGGATTGGAGCCAATGCAAAAGCAATCATCACGGGGGATCCTACCCAAATAGATCTTCCAAAGAATATGCGAAGTGGTATAGATAAAGCTTTACGCATTTTAAAAAATGTAGAAGGTATTGCTCATATCGAATTAGACGAAGAAGATGTAGTAAGACACAAACTTGTAAAAGCTATCATCAAAGCATATGACAGAGATAAAGAGACTGACAGTTCTAATGAGCGTAGATAAGTAGATGCCTCTTTGAATTATAATGAGAACCTACCCTTTTTAAAAGTGTAGGTTCTTATTGATTGAATAACACTACTTATTTTTTTATTTTGAGTATTCTAAAGATGTTTAACTTTAACTATGAAATTAACATTCCTCCTTTCATTGATTTTTTGTTTAGCGATAAGTTCATGTAACAATGAAAAAAAATCAACCAATACTGATATTGAAGTTGCCAGGGTATTTATAAAAGATATTTTGGAAAGTAATTTTAAAGATGCCGAGACTTTTGTATTAAAAGAAGAGACAAATCAACAATTTTTTGAGTTATTCAAAAAGGAATTTGAATCTAAAAGCAAGTCAGAATTAGAAAGCTTTAAAAATGCAGATATCATTATTAATGAAATCAGCCCACTCAATGACTCAGTGAGTATAATCAATTATTCCAATTCCTTCAAGAAAGACAAAAGCAATAAATTGAAAATGGTTAGGATCAATGGACAGTGGATGGTTGATTTAAAATATACATTTTCAGGAAACCTTTAACAGCTTCCTATGATTCGAAACATTTTACTGATAGGTTTGGGTGGTGCATTCGGCAGTATGATTAGATACTTAATCGGCTGGTGGATTGGACCTAAAAGTTTCCCTCTTTCTACCTTCTTGATTAATATTGGAGGAAGTTTTATGATAGGTTTGGTAATGGCCTACTGCCTCAAAAATGAATCCTTTTCTACCAATTGGAAACTATTTTTAACCGTCGGAATTTGTGGTGGCTTTACGACCTTCTCTACCTTTTCACTTGAAAATTTACAATTGATTCAAAACGGAAAATTCGCAATGGCTGCTTGTTATACAGTCGCTAGTATTTTATTAGGGATTTTGGCCGTTTGGACTGGTTTTAAATTGATCAATGGATAAACTAATGGATACTTTCTATTGATAACTCCAATTTTGGATTTTCTTTGCAATCAAACAAGCTAATTTCCCTTCTTCTGTTTATTGATAAAATTGGTGAACCAGCTGCTAATCATAACAAATGCTGGTTTTTATGTTGGGTGGCAATTTATTTTGACTGTTGAATTATATAATTAAAATTCTACATTCAAGCAATTTTAACAGTACGCTATACTGATTTACACCTAAAGTATTCATTTTTTTGCTGCCAATCTGACACAATAACAAGATAATTCCTTATTTTTGATGCCTAATTTTAAGAATGAATAGTTTATTTACAATCGAAAATAAAGTCCACGATGAGTCACGGCAAGGTGAAGCGTATAGTCCAATTGCTGAAAACCCAACTGACTTCAAAAAACTTTTTTACGTGGAAAGCTATGGTTGTGCGATGAATTTTGCCGATAGTGAGGTTGTGGCTTCTATTTTACAAAGTAATGGATATGGTGCCACTAAAAACTGTGAAGAAGCCGATCTCATCTTTGTGAATACTTGTTCGATTAGAGAAAAAGCCGAAGCAACCGTTCGTAAGCGACTAACTGAATTTAGGAAACTTAAAAAACTTAATCCTGGAATTCTAGTGGGTGTATTGGGCTGCATGGCAGAGCGTTTAAAAGAAAAATTTTTACAAGAAGAAAAGCTAGTAGACTTAGTGGTAGGTCCAGATGCCTACCGAACCTTACCCGGTCTTATCGAAGAAGCCGAAACAGGTCAAAAAGCAGTCAATGTCCTTTTAAATAGGGAGGAAACCTATGCAGACATTTCACCGATTCGACTGAACAGTAATGGTATCAATGCCTTTGTAAGCATTATGAGGGGTTGTAATAATATGTGTTCATTTTGTGTCGTTCCATTTACAAGAGGAAGAGAAAGAAGTAGAGAGGCTAATAGTATCATTGAAGAATGTAAAAAACTATTTGCTGATGGATTTAGAGAAGTTACTTTACTTGGACAAAATGTAGATAGTTATCACTGGGAACCATTCAATAATAGTGCTAAGGAGCAAGCGGTAACTTTTGCTGCTTTATTAGAAAAAGTAGCCTTAATTTCTCCCCTACTTAGAGTTAGATTTAGTACTTCTCATCCAAAAGATATTACCGATGAGGTACTGTTTGCCATTGCAAGGCATGAAAACATATGTAACTATATCCATCTACCAGTTCAAAGTGGCAGTAGTAGGATTTTACAATTAATGAACCGCACTTATTCTAGAGAATGGTATATCGCTAAAGTAAATCGAATACGTGAAATTATTCCAGGTTGCGGATTATCAACCGATATGATTACCGGATTTTGTACTGAAACTGATGAGGATCACGCGCTATCGATGAGTTTGATGGAATATTGCAAATATGATTTAGCCTATATGTATTTTTATAGTGAAAGACCTGGAACCTTGGCTGCCAGGAGATTTAAAGATGATATTCCTGAAGAAATTAAAAAGAAAAGGTTGCAGGAAATGGTTGATCTGCACAGAATACATTCCTTAGAAAGTATGCAAAGAGACATTGGTAAAACATGTAAAGTATTAGTAGAAGGATTTTCAAAAAAATCAGCCAATGAGTTACAAGGAAGATCAGACCACAATAAAGTAGTGGTTTTTCCAAAAGCTAATTTTAAAAAAGGAGATTATGTAATGGTTAAAATTATTAACTGTACAGCAGGCACCTTAATTGGAACTGCTATCAGTGAATAATAAATATTGACAACTTTTGTTTTGATGAATTATTAATCTGTTTTAAACTATTTTAAAAATAAATTCGAAAACAATTATTAAATAAATCTGCTTATCCCTTTACTGGGAGCGAAGGAAATTTTATTATGGACTTACAATCAATAAAAAATCGATTTGGGATTATTGGTAATTCGCCTGTACTCAATCATGCCTTAAATGTAGCCTCACAAGTTTCTAATACAGATTTGAGTGTACTTATTAACGGAGAAAGTGGTGTGGGTAAAGAAGTTTTTTCGCAGATTATTCATGCATTGAGTTCTAGAAAACATAATCCTTTCATTGCAGTCAACTGTGGCGCTATTCCAGAGGGCACTATTGATTCCGAATTATTTGGACATGAAAAAGGATCATTTACAGGTGCAATGGATAGTCGCAAAGGGTATTTTGAAACAGTCAATGGAGGTACTATATTTTTAGATGAAATTGGAGAGTTGCCATTGGGCACTCAGGCTCGTTTATTAAGGGTGCTTGAAACTGGAGAATACATTAGAGTAGGTAGCAGTAAGGTTCAAAAAACAGATGTTAGAGTAATTGCAGCAACCAATAAGGAGCTACTCGAAAGCACTCAATCAGGTAAGTTTAGAGAAGATCTGTATTACCGGCTCAACACGGTACCGATTAGAGTTCCTTCGCTTAGAGATCGAAAGGAAGATATTCCTCTATTATTTAGAAAATTCGCCTCCGATTTTTCGGATCGATATAAAGGCGCTCCTATCCAGCTTGATGAAGAAGCTAAAGGATTACTAATGAACTACCCATGGCCAGGAAATGTAAGAGAGTTAAAAAATATTGCCGAACAGATTTCAGTATTATCTAAAGAAAAAAATATTTCAGCAAGAGAATTAAAATCCTTTTTACCAGAAAATAATTTCAATCGTCTTCCGGTATTGGTGGGAGGAAAGGCAGCACTTAGTCAGCAAGAATTTGCTAATGAAAGAGAAATATTATACAAGTTGTTTTTTGACATGAAAAAAGATGTCAATGAATTAAAGAAAATGTTTTTCGAAATTTTACAAAATCCAGGAATGGCTCAGAATATTCCGATGTACAACAATAATTTGGACAATATGATGCCCGATAATAAACCAACGGTATCAAACAGTAATTTCAACCCATCAAATCAGGCCGTATTTATTGATCCGAATGGTGAAGAAATCCATCACCATGAAGCTATCGAAGAATCTTTAAGTATAATGGATAAGGAAAAAGAATTAATAGTTAAAGCACTTAAAAAACATAAGGGTAAAAGAAAAGATGCTTCTTCGGATCTAGGAATAAGTGAAAGAACCTTATACAGAAAATTAAAAGAATATGACATCGAAGATTAACAATAAAAAAAAGCTATCTTCTATTAGAAGCAAAATAAAAAATACATTTTTTATTTTGCCAATAGCGCTATTCATTGTAACCATTTTTAATTTTGCTACTTGCAAATACTCTTTTAAAGATACCTCTCCTATTCCGGTGGAAGTAAAAACATTTAGGGTAAATTACTTCGAAAATAAATCACGGTACGTAAATCCTCAGTTAGGACCTCAACTCACTGAAAAAATGAAACAAAAGATAATAGGAAGTACCCGACTTCGCCAAACCAATGACGACAATGCCCATTACGACATCAGCGGGTATGTTTCCGAATACAACGTAAGTACCAGTGGTATTTCACGCAATAACGCAAGTACCAACCGACTCTCTGTTTCCTTTCATTTAATTTTCAAAAACACTTTGGATGAAAAGAAAAACTTTGAAGAAGATATTTCTAATAATTTTGATTTCCCAGCCACTCAAAGCTTTGAGCAGGCACAAACAGCTTTATTTTCTGAAATTGTAAAAAATACGGTGGACGGGATGTTCAATAAAATATTTTCTAACTGGTAAATTATAAATGGTTTTATTATTTTTAAAAAAAAAGCTATAATAATTTTATCTTCGAGCTATGGGTAACAGGGATTTACTTTTTAAAACAATATTTAAAGGCAATATATCCGATTTGGATAACACAGCCTATTTTACCCAAATTGCTGAAGCCCACCCCTATTTTTCTGTAGCACAATATTTTTTGTTGTTGCAAACAGATAAAGATTCTTCCAACTATACAAAACAAGCCGCTAAAACCTCGCTACTTTTTAATAACCCTTTTTGGCTTCAGTATCAATTGGAAAATGCTTTATTAACCGATGATAATAATGAAACGATTATTACTTCAGTTGAAAATACTATTTCAGAAAAAATTGAACTAATCAACACAAAACCTTTAGATACTCCATTAGAAGTTGCAGAAATAGTTGAAGTCGAAAAAATAGAAGTAGAAAAAGAGCTGATTGAAATACCTAAGGAAATAGAATTAACTACTGCTGAGAATAGCTTGGAGGAAATAAAAACAATACCAGCCAGCCACTTCAATGAAGGAATTACCCCTTTAGAGAATGATCTAGATCAAGAAGATGATTCAATGGCAGATCAACGAATTAGCCCGTTAAATTTTAAATTTAATATCAACACTTCCGAGGTTACAGAAGATAGCATCACCTTTGAACCCTTACACACTTCTGATTACTTTGCTAGTTTGGGGATCAAATTGAGCAATAAAGTGCTGCATTCTGATAAGTTAGGAAAGCAAATGAAAAGCTTTACAGAATGGCTAAAGGACATGAAAAAATTGCAGCCAGACCAAATACCCTTACAGAGTGAACAAGCGGATTTAACTATTCAAAAATTAGCGGAGGCTTCCAATTTAGAGATCGAGGTGGAGACAGAAGCTATGGCAGAAGTATTGATTCAGCAAGGCAAAAAACAAAAAGCCTTAAAAGTATATAAAAAATTAAGTTTGCTCAATCCCTCCAAAAGTGCTTACTTTGCAGCCAAAATTGATCAACTAAAAGACCATTGATATGTTAGTTTTATTCGGAATATTAGTAATTATAGCCTCTATAATATTAGGTTTAATCGTTTTAATACAGAATCCTAAAGGTGGTGGCTTATCAGGAAGTTTGGGTGGATTTAGCAACCAGCTGATGGGGGTAAAACAAACCACCGATGTACTTGAAAAAGGCACTTGGATATTTGCAGCTGTTGTAGGGATTTTATGTGTTATTTCTCCCATTTTTATACCTAAAACGGTTGGTGGATCTTCTCAAAACGACGAATTGATCAATAAAGCCCCCGTTTCTGGTCCGCAACAATCTACCACTGCTCCCTTACCAGGTACGGTAGATACTTCTAAAAAGCCATAAATTATTTTATAGTAAATTACCAACCTCGTCAGTTAATGACGAGGTTTTTTATTTTAATTTTAGGAATTATTGAATCGCATTATCTATATGGCTAAAAAGAAAAAAACAGCAAAAATTATCCCCCTTACCATTCTATTGATACTTGCAATAGGAGCTGTATCTTTTTTTACCAGCGACACTAATTTTAAAGAAAACAAAAAGTTTTTTTATATCAAATCTACTAGTGATTTTAACCAGGTTATTGACAATTTAGTAGCGGAAGGAATCATTAAAAGCCCCATTATTTTTCATTGGGCAGCAAAAATAGCTAGTTACGAAAATAAAATTCGACCTGGAAAATACGAGATAGAAAATGGATCAAATATCTTTTCAATTATCAAAAAGCTTCGACTAGGAAATCAAACAGCCGTTAATCTGGTAATCAATAAACTTAGGACGAAAGAAGATTTTGCAAAAAAAATTGGTAGCAACTTTGAATGTGATTCAACACAAGTGATGGCTATATTAACTAACGAGGATTCACTAAAAAAATTCGATCTAGACAGCAATATTGCTATGACTGCAATTATCCCAAATACCTATAAAATATTATGGAATAGTTCGGCAAGTACTATTTTTAAAAAGCTATACAGTGAAAAGGAAATATTTTGGAATGAACAAAGAAAACAGAAAGCAGTATCATTAAATCTTACGCCTACTGAAGTCTACATTCTAGCCAGTATAGTTGAAGAAGAAACCAATCAAGAAGCTGATAAAGGTAAAATTGCTAGTGTCTATTTAAATCGACTTGAAACAGGTATGAAGCTCGCTGCTGACCCAACAGTTAAATTTGCGATGAAGGATTTTAGTCTCAAAAGAATTTATTTTAAACACCTTAATTTTCCTTCGCCTTACAACACTTATCAGCAGGCAGGACTTCCTCCTGGACCCATTTGCACACCTTCGACAAAAACAATCGATGCCGTGTTAAATTCGCCCTCAACATCGTATCTTTTTTTTGTAGCAAAACCTGATTTAAAAGGATTTTCAAATTTTTCAACTACCTATAAAGAACACCTACATTTTGCAAAAATATATCAGCAAGCATTAGATAGTTTTATGAATTTAAAATCTAAATAATAAAAAATAAAATTTACTTTACAAGCAACTGTAAAAGTTTCTGATGACAAAATTAGAAAGAATCATATTATCACAATTTCCCATTGCCTATCTATTACGCAAAACAAAACACTTGTACCTCCCTGGTTTTGAAGGTGTCCCTCTGTATGATGTGATTAAATTTTTTTTCAAGCAAGTTAAAACGGTTGGACTAACAGAAAGAGCTTCTGCAATTGCCTATAATTTCATCATGGCCATTCCGCCTTCCTTTCTTTTTTTATTTACCTTAGTTCCTCACCTGCCCTTCATTTCTAAAAGAAGTATCAAAAAAGAACTCCATAGTTTAATCCTAGATATTATTCCTGCAAAAGTTCACAATGAATATTTAATAAGATTTGTTGACTCATTTTTGGATGACTCTAAAATTGGTTTATTATCCTTTGGTTTGATATTAGCCTTATTTTTTGCCTCTAATGCTATGATGGGATTAATGAGGTCTTTCAATAAAAATTATATTGGTTTTGAAAAAAGAAAAGATCTGCTCAATCGCTGGATGGCAATCAAATTAACTTCCCTAATATTCCTTTTGGTTTTAGGCTGTCTCATTTTACTAATTACTCAAGGAACTGTACTAAAGTTGATTGGAATACAAAGCGCTAATGTGAGAGAAATTATTTATTATGTTAGATGGGTTTTCATCGTAACCTTAGTCTATTATTCCATTGCCTTCATTTATAAATTTGCCCCTGCAGTTGAAAAAAGATGGAAATTGATTTCTCCGGGATCTATTTTGGGTACTTTTTTAAGCATTCTATCAACCCTAGGCTTCTCCTATTTTGTGGACACCTTTGGAAAATACAACGCCTTATATGGATCCATTGGAACCATCATTGTCTTTATGGCGCTCATTTATATTAATTCACTGGTATTACTGATTGGTTTTGAATTAAACGTTAGCATTAAATCCTTGAAATCAATAGCCATGGATAGAGAAATAGCAGAAAAGAAAAAGAGCGCTGAATAAATCACTGTCCAATTTTATCTACAAATTTTTCTCAATCTCCATGTTGAGATTTTTAAAAAAAAATGGCCCACTTTGGAATTCTTTAAATTAGCTTTTGGCTAATCCCTCATTTCGAACTAATTTTGCCTATCTTTTTACTGGCTCTTTCAAAGAGTAATCAATAGCTGGTAAGTGTATTATCATTCAAACAACAAATTTTTAAATCATGGCATACGATGTAATTGTTTTAGGCAGTGGCCCAGGTGGATACCCTGCAGCAATCAGGGCAAGTCAATTAGGTAAAAAAGTTGCAATCATTGAAAAAGAAAGTCTAGGTGGAGTTTGTCTCAATTGGGGTTGTATCCCTACCAAAGCCTTATTGAAAAGTGCCCAAGTTTTTGAATATGCAAAACATGCCGCAGATTATGGTATCAATATAAGTAACCCAACTGCCAATTTCGAGGGCGTTATTAAACGTAGTCGTGGTGTAGCTGATAAAATGAGCAAAGGTGTTCAGTTTTTAATGAAGAAAAACAAAATCGATGTAATCATGGGTTTTGGTAAACTGACGGCTCCTGGTAAAATAGAGATAACTGCAGCGGATGGAACCAAACAAATTCAGGAAGCTAAAAATATTATTATAGCCACTGGTGGAAGAGCTCGCCAATTACCTACTATGCCTATCAATGATGAAAAAATCATTGGATACCGCAAAGCTATGGTACTAGCTACTCAACCAAAAAGTATGATTGTTTGTGGAAGTGGTGCTATCGGATCTGAATTTGCTTATTTCTACAATACGCTGGGAACTAAGGTTACGATCGTTGAATATATGCCTCGCATTGTTCCTGTTGAAGATGAAGATATTAGTAAGGAATTGGAAAAACAATTCAAGAAACAAGGCATTACTGTAATGACCAACAGCGAAGTATTGAGTGTTGACACTTCAGGAGCTGGGGTGAAAGCAAAAATTAAAACGCCTACTGGTGAAATAGTTTTAGAAGCGGATATCGTTTTAAGTGCGGTAGGTGTAGTGGCTAATATTGAGAATATTGGTCTAGAAACAGTTGGCATTAAGACTGAAAAAGGAAAAATAATTGTAGATGCTCACGGACAAACTAGTGTACCAGGCATTTATGCGATTGGCGATTGTACGCCTGGTCAAGCTTTGGCGCATGTTGCTTCAAAAGAAGGAATTAATGCAGCAGAACACTTGAGTGGTCACCACCCTGAACCTATTGATTACAATAATATCCCTGGTTGTACTTACTGCTCCCCTGAAATTGCGTCTGTTGGATATACCGAAAAAGCAGCTAAGGATGCTGGTTATGAAATTAAAGTGGGTAAATTCCCTTATATGGCAAGTGGAAAAGCTAGTGCTGCAGGGGCTACTGAAGGATTTGTAAAAGTAATTTATGATGCTAAATATGGTGAGTTTTTAGGATGCCATATGATTGGTATGAATGTTACTGAAAATATTGCAGAAGCAGTAGCTGCTCGTAAATTGGAAACTACTTCTCATGAAATATTGAATGCAGTTCATCCTCACCCTACTATGAGTGAAGGATTGAAAGAGGCTACAGCAGTAGCTTATGGTGAGGCAATTGATGTTTAAAGTTTACAATATTTTTCTAAATAAAAATGGATCCTAAATTAACTTAGGGTCCATTTTTATTTAGAAAATTACTGGTTTAAGCCATTTTTATTTTACTAAGCCAATGACCAGAAAACCAAGGGAAAATATATTATAAAAATAATTTAGGTGTTATCGCTAAGAATCTATTAAAATATTACAATTTTTGCTTCAATTACCCTATTTTTGCCCTCCAAAAATTAGAACTATTATATGGACAAATTATTGATCTATGTTATTCCTTCAATGGGCATCGTAGGCTTGTTGTATACTTTTGTAAAGTTTGCCTGGGTATCCAAACAAGATGCAGGTAACGAAAGAATGAAAGAAATCAGCACTTACATAGCTGAAGGTGCAATGGCTTTTTTAAAAGCCGAGTATAAAATTCTAGCTTATTTTGTTGTTATTGCTGCCATTCTTTTAGGAGTAATGGGCTATAGCAATGAAAATAGTCATTGGACTATTGCGCTGGCTTTCATTTTAGGAGCATTTTTTAGTGCCCTTGCTGGATTTATTGGCATGAAAGTGGCCACCAAGGCGAATGTACGCACTGCTCAAGCAGCTAGAACTAGTTTGAGTAAAGCACTATCAGTTTCATTTACTGGAGGTTCGGTAATGGGAATGGGGGTAGCTGGTTTAGCAGTACTTGGATTAGGTGGTTTATTTATTATTTTAAAAATGGTTTTTGCTCCTGAAGCAGCGGTAGATAGTATTGAAATGGAGCGCACATTAGAAATCTTAACTGGTTTTTCTTTAGGTGCTGAATCGATCGCCTTATTTGCAAGAGTAGGTGGAGGTATTTATACAAAGGCTGCAGACGTTGGGGCTGATTTAGTTGGAAAAGTTGAAGCTGGTATTCCAGAAGATGATCCTCGTAACCCTGCGACTATTGCAGATAACGTGGGTGATAACGTAGGTGATGTAGCTGGAATGGGTGCCGATTTATTTGGTTCTTATGTAGCTACAGTACTTGCAACCATGGTATTGGGTAGAGAAACGAGTGCCATTACCGATCATTTTGGCGGTATGTCTCCTATTCTTTTACCGATGCTCATTGCATCGATGGGAATCCTTTTTTCTATCATTGGAACTTTCTTTGTTCGCATTTCTGAAAATGCTGGACTTAGTACAGATGCGGTACAAAAGGCATTGAATATGGGTAACTGGGGATCTATCGTTTTAACAGCAGTTGCTTCGTATTTTCTGGTCAATTGGTTAATGCCTGATACCATGACCTTGCGTGGACATGAATTCACTAAAATGGGAATATTTGGTGCCATTATGGTTGGCCTTACAGTAGGAACTTTAATGAGTATCATCACAGAATATTATACCGCCATGGGTAAACGCCCAGTAATGAGTATTATTCGTCAATCTGCTACAGGCCATGCTACCAACATCATTGGCGGTTTAGCAGTAGGTATGGAAAGTACTTTATTACCTATATTGGTTTTAGCTGCTGGTATTTATGGATCTTATGTATGTGCGGGTTTATATGGAGTAGCGATCGCTGCTGCTGGTATGATGGCTACTACGGCTATGCAATTGGCAATAGATGCATTTGGTCCTATCGCTGATAATGCAGGTGGTATTGCTGAAATGAGTGAATTACCGGCTGATGTAAGAGAAAAAACAGATATTCTTGATGCGGTAGGAAATACGACTGCAGCTAGCGGAAAAGGTTTTGCTATTGCCTCTGCAGCATTAACTGCACTTGCTTTATTTGCAGCATTTGTAGGTATTGCCGGTATAGATGGTATTGATATTTATCGCGCGGATGTATTAGCAGGTCTATTTGTAGGAGGAATGATTCCCTTTATTTTCTCTTCCCTTGCTATACGTGCAGTTGGTGAAGCCGCAATGGCAATGGTAGAAGAAGTTCGTAGACAATTTCGTACCATACCAGGCATTATGGAAGGTACAGGTAAACCAGAATACGATAAATGTGTAGCCATTTCAACTCAAGCATCCCTTCGTAAAATGATGATGCCAGGTGCAATTGCTTTATTATCTCCAATCATCATCGGTTTTATTTTCGGCCCAGAAGTATTAGGTGGATTTTTAGCAGGCGCTACGGTAAGTGGTGTATTGATGGGAATGTTCCAAAACAATGCTGGTGGAGCTTGGGATAATGCAAAAAAATCATTTGAAAAAGGGGTAGAAATCAATGGTGAGATGTTCTATAAGAAATCAGAACCCCATAAAGCTTCTGTTACCGGTGATACAGTAGGAGATCCATTTAAAGATACCTCTGGTCCTTCTATGAATATATTAATCAAATTGATGAGTATTGTAAGTCTGGTGATAGCACCTACTCTTGCGATAATTCATCACGACAAAATAGAAGCTAACAGAAAGGCTCAAATAGAGAATTTACAAAAAATAAGTGCTTCAAAAGAAGTTATCAAATAACTAATTCCTCTCCTCTACTCCATGTAAAAGGTGAGTTATATTATGAAAGCCCGGATTAAATCCGGGCTTTTTTATGTGGTAAACTGTCGATTTTTGATAAAATCTAGCTCCTCCGTCATTGGTATCTTCCGATGAACTGGGTGATATCAATGATAAACCAAACAGGACTATTTCATCAAGGTGAAAAATCGTAGATAGATTCCCCCTTCAAAGCATATTCGCCATCTCACCCTGGATCTTATTATAAGGGCATTCAAAATTTAGTTTAACATGATAAAGTTGGAAAGAGATCTTGAAGGAGGGAGATTTTAAGGGGTATCTATTTCAGATTTAAATCAAATCAATCGCTCAAAAATTCTCCCCATTTACATATTTAAATTTAATATATTCAAATAAAATCACAATTATCCTTTACTCAATTTGGAGCAAAAATAGATTCAGCCCAATAATAATTTAGCCTGATCCCGATAAAATTTGGAAGAAAATGACCCTACTATTTATATGTCATTATAACAGTCTTGAACTATTAAAATAGTTAATTCATTTAAAAGTCATTAGAGTACCCTTAGATCCAATCACTTTAATTTTGACCAGATTGGTATGATCGGAACAAAATATTTCAAATTTTATGATTTTCTTGGCTGAATACATTGAATTTAAATTAATAAATGATTTATACGATATTTAATTTACAGTAAACATTACATAATACTATTAATCAATTAATTATGTAAATTAATTGATTAATTAACTGGAATATGAATTAGCCATCTTTATTGTACTACTAAGCAGTATTCAATCGAAGGAATATTATATTTTTTTAGTTTAATTAAATACCATAAAACATTTATAATCATTTATTTAAATTAAAATTTAAATACTAATATTAATAGTTGAGCTTAAAAACGATATTTTTAGATCAAAATGGCTGATTGCTAAAAATAATAGTAGGACTTTAGGGAAGTTTAAATATCAAATTTGATAAGATCTACTTAACTTGCCTAAAATCTCCTACTTTGAAAAAGATCATCACTCATTTTACAACAGCTAATTTTTGCATTTTTGCTTTACTGACAATATTGCTTATCTCCTGCTCTAGTCCAAAGGAACTTGAATACAGAGAGATCAGGAATTTCAAGGTGGATAAATTAGGTTTAAAGACCAGTACCCTAAAAACTGATCTAGTATTTTTTAACCCAAACAAGTTCGGGTTGCAATTAAAAAAATTCGACCTGGATGTTTTTGTTGACAATAATTTCCTAGGACATACCACCAATGACCAACAGGTGGCTATTCCGAAAAAGTCAGAATTTGCCATCCCAGTGAAAATGGATGTCGAGATGAAGAACCTAGTAAAGAATGGTTTTAATGCGCTGGTCAATAAAGAAGTCACCCTTAAGGTAGTAGGAACTATCAGAGCTGGAAATGGAACCATTTCAAAGAATTTCCCAATTAACTATGAAATGAAGCAAAATTTCTCCTTATTCTAGGGCATAAAAAAACACCCCAGCAGGGTGTTTTTTACCATATTTGTTACTGAATTAAATACTAGGGTAACTGAGTGGTAGGTGTAGCAGTCTTCACTGCCGGCTTTTTACAGCATTTAGGTAATTTTGCATAAGAGGTCTCTTCTGCTGTTACATCATCAGCATCATAACCAACATTAGCGATAGCTGTTTTCACCTGCTCAATGTCGTTCCTGTCCGTTAAAAAACTGACCGTAGTGGTCTTTTTCTTGTAGTCCACTTTCACGGAAACAATACCTGGCTCACGACTCATATATTTTTCTATCCTATCCTTACACATTTCACACTGCACCGAAGGGGTATTAATCACTACTTTTTGAGTTGCTTTTTGTTGAGCAGTTGCTATAGAAACAAATCCTACTAATGCTAACAAAGTCAATTTTATAGATTTCATATGATTTAATTTGAATGAATATTTACTTAAAGTTATCAAATTACGTTCCAATTAGCAGGATCCTGGCGCCAGTTTAACAAAGTTTTTTCCTGCTCGGCACTTACAATCCCCTTTTCCACCGCTAATTCTATTAATGTATTATAATTGGTGAGGGTAATAAAAGGAACACCCGCTGATGAAAATGCTTTATCAGCAATATCAAAGCCATAGGTAAAAATGGCTACCATACCGATTACTTCCACACCTGCCTTCCTCAAAACTTCCACCACTTCCAAGCTACTTTTACCAGTAGAAATAAGATCCTCAATCACCACTACTTTAGCCCCTTTTTCATATACTCCCTCTATTTGATTGCCCATTCCATGTTCTTTTGGCTTTGGACGGACATAGATATAGGGCAATTTTAACTGATCGGCTACCATTGCACCCCAAGGGATGCCTGCAGTGCCTACTCCTGCTAAAAGATCTGCTTCAGGAAATTTTTCAAATACTACATTACACATTTCACTTTTAATAAAATCTCTACTAAAGGGAAATGACAACACTTTACGATTATCACAATAAATAGGACTTTTCCAACCACTAGCCCATGTAAATGGTTGTTGCGGACTCAATTTAATTGCATTAATTTGTAGTAGCTTTTCAGCGGTAGCTTTTTCATTTATCATACTGCAAATTAATAAAAAAAGCCATTGAACTTTAGCTTTTCCAATTTGCCCATCAATCGTTAAAGAAATTAACTAGGATGAATCATTCAAAAGCTCAACTTTAAATTCAATAGATATGTACATAAAAATTTACTTTGATGATAAACCAGTCTATTTATGTAATGAAATTGATCAAGAAATTCAAGAAATCCTTCACCATCCAGAGGCAATTTTTATTGATGAAATATCTAGTCCAGCCATTAATTCATTATTACATGAAATTAAAAAAGAGACCTTTCATGCTGGGGTATTAATTCATTCCAACTTAGAAGAGCTGAAAAAAGTATTTTTTAAGCAGTTTGACACAATAGAAGCTGCAGGAGGAATTGTACAAAACGACCAACATCAAATCCTCTTTATTTTCCGACTTAACAAATGGGACCTACCAAAAGGAAAGGTAGAAAAGGGAGAAAATTATGAACAGGCTGCCATTCGAGAAGTGGAAGAAGAAACTGGAGTAAGTAATTTGCATTTAAAGAATAAGATTAGCTGTACTTACCATACTTATTCAGCTTTTGGAAAAAATTTTTTAAAAACTACGCATTGGTTTCATATGAACTGTAAGGGTACTCAAACCCTAGTTCCACAAATAGAAGAAAATATAACGGAGCTAAAGTGGCTAAATTTAAACGAAATAGATATACCACTTGAAAACACTTACGCATCGATAAGAGATATAATTGAAATATTTAGGAAGATATAGATTTAACAGAAGCTGTAGATTAAACAGTTGACCCTAAAAAAGTCGGGTTAGTAAGTAGGCAATTTTTTTAACCGTTGTTTTAGCGCCCTCGAATAAAAAGAGCTAGAAATATGAATTATCAGCCGTTAAAAAATCAATCCGCCGCGGCGGAGGCACTTCCTTTAAAGTAACAAACTCTTTTCGCGAGTTCCTTGATTTTAGGCTGATACTTCACATTTCAGCCTTTTTATTCGCAGGATTGATTTTTTTTGTTACTTTTTTGCATCAAGGCCAAAAAGTAAAAGCACTCTATTCCGAAAGGAAATTCAAGACTATTGTAACTGACTCCTAAAAAAAGCAAGAAGAATTGTAAGGAAATAAATTAACTGGTAGTTTATGATCGATCAATTTTAATCAAAAGCTTTACAAAATAACCGCTCAAGCCTGTTAGAAGCCCAACTAAATACCTTTCAAAATAGAATCATTCACTACTTTAGGTAAAAACTGAGAAACATCTCCCCCATTTTTCAAAACATCTCTAACGAGTGTAGAAGCTACAGAAGTATACTGAGGTAAACAGGTTAAAAAAATAGTTTCAATATGACCATCGATACTTCTATTCATATCAGCTATAGCCTTTTCGTATTCAAAGTCATTAACATATCGAATACCCCTTAAAATAAAATTAGCCCCTACACTTTTGCAGCAATTAACTGTTAAACCTTCATACACAACAGCTGAAACCTTTGGCTCATCCTTATAAATTTCTTGTAACCAGTTCAACCGCTTTTCTTCAGTAAACATCGGATCTTTATTCGCATTTCGACCAATACCAATGACTAGTTTATCAAACAAAGGCATTGCCCTATTGATGATATCAATATGCCCCATGGTAACAGGATCAAATGTTCCGGGAAATAAACAGATACGTTGCATATTTAATTTGTCTGAAAGTTATTTTAGTAGATCAACTTGAAAAATTATTCAGTCTTCTTACCTGCCAATAAATATAATACTGCCATCCTAACTGCTACCCCATTTTCAACCTGCTGTAATATAATAGACTGGCTGCTATCGGCAACATCACTATCTATTTCCACTCCTCTATTGATGGGTCCTGGATGCATGATTACAATTTCTTTTTGCAAACTGTCTAGTAATTTTTTACTAACCCCGTAAGCAAGATTATATTCTCTTAGGGAGGAAAAAAGAACTTGGTTTTGACGTTCTAATTGTATGCGCAGCACATTGGCAACATCACACCATTGTAATGCTTTCTTTAAATTATATTCTACTTTTACTTGTAAGGCTTGTTCAATGTAAGTAGGTATTAAAGTTGGCGGACCAGCTACCATTACTTCAGCACCCATTTTCTTTAATAAATATATATTACTCAAGGCTACCCTTGAATGCATAATATCTCCAATTAACAATACTTTTTTACCTTCCAAACTACCCGTTTTTTCTTGGATAGAGAAGGCGTCCAATAAAGCTTGCGTAGGATGCTCATTGATTCCATCTCCGGCATTTACAATTGCAGCAGGTATATGTTTGGCTAAAAAATGAGGCGCTCCACTTGCACTATGGCGCATTACGACCATATCCACCTTCATACTTAAAATATTATTTACCGTATCCAATAAGGTTTCCCCTTTTGAAACAGAAGAGGCTGAAGCAGAAAAATTAATGGTATCTGCACTTAACCGTTTTTCAGCTAACTCGAATGAAATTCTTGTACGAGTACTGTTTTCGTAAAATAAATTAACGATCGTAATATCACGAAGCGATGGTACTTTTTTAACAGGTCGCTGTAAAACTTCTTTGAATTGAGAGGCGGTATTTAAAATAAGAGAGATATCTTCCGCAGAAAGATCTTTAATGCCCAATAAATTTTTGGTGGATAGTTGCATTAAGTGTCAAAGCTAATATATTTGTTTGAATTTTAAGCTGCAAATCAAACAAATTTTCAGGATTCTAGTTTATTGTCAGGTATTTTAATACAAAACAACCTCCTCGCGTTCCCATTCCACTTTCACTTTTTGAGAATAAGCAGTATCAATAGATTTACCGCAATAATCAGGCTGAATAGGTAATTCTCTATTAAAACGCCTATCAACCAAAACACACAATTCAATTTTTTTTGGCCTTCCGAAGTCTTGTAGAGCATCTAGTGCAGCACGAATTGTTCTACCTGTATATAATACATCATCGATAAGAATCACAGCTTTTCCTTCTATTGAAAATGGAATATCGGTGGTATTAGCAATATGTAATTCCTTTCTTACATCATCTCGATAAAAAGTAATATCCAATATACCATATTGAATATTTTGACCAACACAAAGGTTACGGACAGTATCTACTATTCGCTTACTAATTTGTACACCTCTAGGCTGCAGTCCAATAAAAACCACCTCATCCAAATTCTGGTGATTTTCAAGCAACTGGTGAGCCAGGCGCAAAATGGTAAGATGAAGCTGACGCTTGTCTAGTATTGTTTTCAAATTAAAATATTATAGAGCGAATTTATCTGATATTGTTTGAATTAAAAAGAATTTGAAATAATCACTCATTATTAAATGGTTAATAGCCCTTTATTTTTCTAATAAAAAGGGGTATCTATAATCTGTAACTGGAGTAAATACTTCTTTAATGGTTCTAGCACTTAGCCAACGATAAAGATTTAAAAGACTACCCGCCTTATCATTGGTTCCACTCGCCCTTGCTCCACCAAATGGCTGCTGTCCCACCACTGCTCCTGTTGGTTTGTCATTAATATAAAAATTACCCGCACTATACCTCAATTGTTGGGTAGCAAGTTCAACCGCATAACGATCTTGCGCAATGATTGCACCAGTGAGTGCATATGAAGAGGTATTGTCTACTAATTTTAAAGCATCCTCAAATTTATTTTCATCATAAACATAGAGCGTAAGGATGGGACCAAAAAGCTCTTCGCACATGGTTACATATTGCGGATCCGTTGTTTCAATGATAGTTGGTTCAATGAAGTATCCTTTGGATTGATCACATTTGCCCCCTACTAATATTTTGACTTTACTATCCCTTTTTTTAGCCAGTTTAATATAGGACTCAAGTTTAACAAAACTCTTTTCGTCTATCACAGCATTGATAAAATTGGTGAAATCTTCTACTGTCCCCATTTTCATCGTCTTCACTTCAGCTACTAATTTTTTCTTTATTTCTTCGGCAAGGTTAGAGGGAATATAGGCTCTAGAGGCCGCAGAACATTTTTGCCCCTGGTATTCAAAAGCACCTCTAGCTAAGGCTGCCACTACCACGTCTGGATTAGCACTTTTATGTGCAATCACAAAATCTTTGCCTCCAGTTTCACCTACAATTCGAGGATAAGACTTGTAGATATCGGTATTAGCGCCAATGGTTTTCCACATAAAATTAAAGACGCTTGTACTTCCGGTAAAATGAACACCAGCAAAATCAGGATGATTAAAGCACACTTCCCCCAACACTGGTCCGTCCACATAAACTAAATTAATTACTCCATCGGGTAATCCTGCTTCTTTCAAGATACGCATGAATAACTGGGCACTATATACTTGAGTAGGCGCACATTTCCATACCACCACATTGCCACACATTGCAGCACTAGTGGGTAAATTACCTCCAATTGCAGTAAAATTAAAGGGGGTTACGGCCAAAACAAATCCCTCTAATGGACGATACTCCAAGCGATTATTCATACCTACCCCACTGATAGGCTGCTCACGATAAATTTCACTAAGAAAATGTACGTTAAATCTCAAAAAATCTATCAACTCACATGCTGCATCAATTTCCGCCTGATAAACATTTTTACTTTGTCCAAGCATAGTTGCCCCGACAATATAGGGGCGGTATTTGGTAGCTAATAAATCAGCTGCTTTTAAAAATATATTGGCTCTGTTTTCCCAACTTAAGGTAGCCCATTTCGCTTTAGCTTTCAATGCTGCATGGATAGCACTCTTAACATGACCTGCATTACCTTCATGGTAATTACCCAGCAAATGGCTATGTTCATGCGGGGGATGCATTGCTTTTTTTACGCCCGTTCTCACTTCTTCGCTACCGATATACATCGGAACATCGACCTTCTCCAACTTTAATTTTTTAAGGGCTTTTTTCAGTGCCAGCTTTTCCTTCGATCCAGGGGAATAAGTCAAAACAGGCTCATTGACTGGCAAGGGATAATAAAAATCTCCGTATTGCATTCGTTTTCATTTTTTACTGATAAAATATCCGACTAGGACAGTTTACGGATCTTAAAACCGATGTATTGTAAACTTAAATCCTTGGTTCGAATGAATGTTTCCACTAATAAAGCTACTAATTTATAAGAATAATTGTAACAGGCTACTTTCCTGTCCATTCAATTTAAACTACACTATTTAGACTTTATCTTTAAAAATTTAGCTTTATTTTTATAGAATTAAATATTCAAATAAATTACCTAAAAAATTGATTATCAATAATTTAATATTTATATAAATCTAAGAAGCGGTTGCTTCTTTCTCACTCATCAAGTAGGCTTTTATAAAACCATCTAATTCACCATCCATTACGGGACCTACATTTCCAACTTCAAAATCAGTCCGATGGTCCTTTATCATTTTATAGGGATGAAAAACATAGGATCGAATTTGACTACCCCACTCAATTTTCTTTTTAGAGGAATTGGTCGCATCGAGGGCTGCTTGACGTTTCCGCATTTCCTCTTCATACAAACGGCTTTTTAACATCGCCATAGCCTTTTCCCTATTTTCGCCTTGGGTACGCGCTTGCTGACACTCTACTATAAATCCACTTGGTTTATGAGTAAGGCGAACCGCAGTTTCTACCTTATTAACATTCTGACCACCACTACCACCACTTCTAAAAAATGCCCACTCCACATCAGCTGGATTAACAGCAATTTCTATTGTGTCATCAATAAGAGGATATACATAAACACTAGCAAAAGAAGTATGTCTTCTAGCATTACTATCAAAAGGACTAATTCTAACCAATCGATGGACACCGCTTTCAGCCTTTAAAAATCCATAGGAAAATGGCCCATCAAATTGAAAGGTACAGGTTTTAATTCCCGCACCATCTCCCCACTGCCAATCTAGTTCAGTTACTGTCCAACCCTGCTTCTCACCATACATTCGGTACATCCTAGCAAGCATTTCGGCCCAATCTTGACTCTCTGTTCCACCTGCTCCACTATTTATTTGTAAAACTGCTGGTAATGCATCCGTAGGCTGATTAAGGGTACTCTTAAATTCAGCTCCTTCGATGGCAGTATTTGCCAAATTACAAGCCTCCTTTACTTCCTCTTCACTAGCTTCCCCTTCTTTCCAAAAATCAAATAGTACAGCAAAATCCTCTACCAACGACGCTACATCGTGATACATATTTACCCAGTACTCGTTTACTTTAGTATCTTTTAAAATGGCTGTAGCCCGGGCATTATCATCCCAGAAACCCGGTGAAAGCGAGAGTTGCTTATCGCTAGTAATTTTTATTTCTCGATTAGCGACGTCAAAGAAACCTCCTCAAGACCAACACACGGTCTCTCATATCCTTCAAATGTTCAATAGTCATAAGTCAAAAATAAGGGATATTTCTGATCGAACCTACCAAAATACCGGCTAAGTTTACATTCTAACTTTCATGGTTTGCTTCTTTTCTCTACCACTAAAATCTCTCCAAATACAGCTATTCAACCAAATAAATTATAGTCTTATTATTATTTTTTATTTATATTTGTTTTAATTATAATGTATTAATAATCTATCCTTGAATTGCTTTTTCCAATACTTAAATTAACTACTAGAAAGGGGAATACAATTTTAAAAACAATTTTAACAGGTAGAAATGACCATTTTTAAAACTTAAGTATGGTTATTGCTATACATCTAAAATAATATCATCCATTATGCAGGTAACATTCACTAAAAATATTCAATTTTCTAAGCTCATAAAAGCTAATGGTAAATTAAAGGAATTCAATTTTCGCAAAATTAACGATCAAAAGGAGGAACAATTTACTGTAGATGTAGTGGATGAACGTGACGCTAGGGTGTTTTTCAATGTCAAAAAAATTGATAACAACTGGAAAATAATAGAAATACCTCTCCCGAATTGGATTTTGGAAAATGAAAGTACTTTTAATGAAATCATCGAAGAAGAACTAAAACAATCATAAGATCAAATAGTCAAAAGGGTAAACTATAGCAGGTTTGATTACAAGTGTAATAAACCCATTTTATACAGTGCATTTACTGGTTTGTTATCCCAAAACAACTCAAAATCTGCTAAGCCTGCTGATTCATAGTTCAGTTTAACCTCTTGCAAAGTGAAAGATTGTGTAGCTTCAATTTTTAATTGACCTAGCATAGTTGCCAACCATTCTCCTTGTTCTTTATCTACTTTGATGGTAAGGGTTTCTCGCTTTCCTTGAAAAGTAAGGGCGCACATTTCCCACTGACTCCCCTTCTTTGACTTGGTATAAATTTCTACTGAGGGTTGATTACCTATAAATACAATTTTGGAACTTGGCTGATTACTACTGAAAGACTCTTCTTGAATGGATTGAATAATATAATCTGATTGAACAGTTGTTTTAGGCACTTTAAAATCAAACCACTTTTGTAGCGGATGATCTAAACAAGCACCATGCATAAAATTGAGTAATGATTTTTTTAGCCCAAAACTGAAACTGTCATGATCTGCCCCTGTTGGATCACTATGTACTATATCATTATTGGCAAAACTACCCACCGAATTCGTTTGTTTGATAACCTTATATTTTTCAGGATTCATACCAACAGGACTGTGTGCTGTCATTGCAAATTGATGCCAAAAGCCAGACTGTAGAATACCCGCTTCAAATAATTGCCTAACCATTTCCAAAGAATCAATTGTTTCCTGAGTGGTTTGAGTCGGAAAGCCGTACATTAAATAGGCATGAACCATGATACCCGCTTCGGTAAAATTTTTATTTACTCCAGCCACCTGTTTTACAGTAATTCCTTTTTCAATAAGCTTCAATAATCTGTCTGAGGCCACTTCTAACCCACCTGACACACCAATACAACCAGCCGCTTTTAATAATAAACATAGATCACGGGTAAAGCTTTTTTCAAAACGAATATTGGTCCACCAGACTACTACTAATTTTCTTTTAATAATTTCCAAGGCAAGCGCGCGCATAATCGCTGGAGGAGCTGCTTCATCAACAAAATGAAATCCATTTTCTCCAGTCTGGGCTATCATTTCCTCTATACGATCGCAAAGCAAAGAGGCGGTGATCGGTTCATATAATTTAATATAATC
>CANCRO010000041.1 GCA_947380605.1 Chitinophagaceae bacterium | reverse complement strand
GCTACAATAATCCCATCAGCATTTTTATTAGAAATTTCTACGTAGGCATTTTTACCTTTTGACAAATTACATTTTCCTAAGGATACCCACTCTCCTGCTGTTTGACCGATCACCTGTACTTCAGATCGCTTAATGATTTTGTTGGTAATTTTCTTTCCATCAAAAATAGCGATATGCGTTTGCTCAGAACCATTTTGCAATTTTGGATAATAAGTATAAATCTGGTAGCTACCTTCTTTGCTTATCTGAGGAATAAACTTAACCGACTTAGCAATTGAAGAACGAGCAGTATCACGCAGATAAGAAGGACCAAATCCTCCATATTTTCCAAAAGACCAATCTCCTTTTACGATCACACTAGCGGTGTCTACATTATCGACTATGATTTCTGGCATGCGGCCATTTGCATAAGGATTTGTTTTAATGATTTTTTGCAACTGGTCAATATTTACTTCTTGTACTGCCTGATTATTGTCTATTGAAAGGCAAGCTGCCACTGCTGATGATTGAGCTAGCACCATAAACACTGGTTCCATTCTTATAGAACCATAGGCTATATGTGAAGCGGATAAACAAACGGGAACTAATAAATTTTTACACTCTTTCTTTTTAGGTATCACTGATCGATAGGCAATTGGATAAGGATCAAATCCTCCTACTTGAACATCTCCTTCATTTTTAACCATTCCATCCACCACAAGCCGCTGGCAATTATGGGAATCCATAGTGTAAGCGGCCAGTCCAATTCCATCTTTTACGACATCTTTACCTTCACAGTTTAATTGAGTCATAACATATTCACCAATCATTCTTCTGGTTTCACGCACATACATTTGAGGTGTCCAGTTTTTATTATCCGTATACTCATCTTTAGGATATCCCCATTGAAGCATTTCATTTCTAAGATAGGAAGGCATTCGAGGATCATGACCTATGAAATAAAAAAATCCTTGTACATAATTATCATGTGCCTTTTTTATTTCTTTTCTTTTATTATAATCTGCTTCTGGATAATCCCAGTTTTCGCCAATCATATCAGTAGAAAAAGCTCCATTATTATTGATATCAGTTTTATTATTAGGCATTGGGGCTAATGAAGTAAATCCTCCAATATTCTTTACTGGCTTCTTCTCTAGCACCCTCAATAATAATTCATATCGCTCTGGTTGGTAATCATCCGGCTGAGTAATTGGAATTCTATTGCTAGGATTATTGGTAAAACAAACACGAATATTATAGGTCTGTATTTTTTTATCGCCCGTTCCGTTAGGAGCTAAAGTTTCATTACTAATACCCCAAAGCAATCCACTTTCTTTTTTCCCTGGAATTTTATAAGGATCTACTCCGTCTGGAAACTGGTGCTTATCTTTAAGTTGAACACCATTATAGGTTTCGCCATAAGTACTATTAGATTCTCTTCCAGTAAAATAAGATACTCCTGACTTCGCCATTAAATCACCTTCATAAGTACAATCAATAAAAACTTTTGCCTTAATCACTTGATTAGTTGAACGACTGGGTTGAATAGAATGCTCAATGGTGATTTCTTTAATAGCCCCCTCCGAACTGTTAACCGACTGAAGTCTATAATTATAAATAACTTTAATATTGGCTTCTTTAATATATTGTTCAAATAATTCTTTGGCTACATGAGGTTCAAATGTCCACTGCTCAAATTTTCCATAATGTTGACCAATACGTCTATAAAAATCTAGAGAAAGTCCAGCCACTGCATATTTATTTCCAATATCTGTTTGACCTAATCCTCCCGTCGTTAAACCACCTAAACGATTACCTGGCTCAATTAAGATCACCGATTTACCCATCTTTTTTGCAGTATAAGCAGCTATTACACCTGCAGAGGTACCTCCATAAATACAGATGTCAACACTACTTGATTGACTTACCTGAGCGGTAGCAGTCATTTCAGTCAGGATAAATAATAACAGTATCCATTGTGCTATTTTATATTTTTTCATATTGCAAATTAATTATATTTATTTGATAAAATTAAAGGGTTAAAAATCCAAGAGAATCAATAGCCTACTGAGTATTGCATTATAAGTTACCTAAGCCTTAAACTAATTCAATTAACAAGTTAAAAATAAGGATTTTAATAATTCGTGGCAAGATTTTCCAGTCTTAGTAAGAATGCCTAATTTACCACCTCTAAAAAGCACCCATTGAAGCATACTAAAAAATATAATAGAATGAAAAGCAAACTGTTGTCTATATTATTATTCAGTTTATTCATTACTAACGGTTACGCACAATCGATTCATGAAATATGGCTTGATGATTTGGTCATACAAAAATATTCCGAAGGCATACCTGGAATATCTGCCAAACAAAATGGTGGTGGCGAAACAATGACGATGGTTAAAAAAACTTATCAAAGAGGAATTGGTGTTCAATCAACCAGTGTATTATCTTTTTTACTCAAAGGAAATGCAACTGAATTTACTGCTTCAGTAGGAGTAGATGACATGGGTAATAAAATATTAAAGCACCAGTTTTATGTATTAGGCGATGGTAAAATTTTATTTGAAAGTGGAGATATGAAATGGGGTGATTTGCCTAAAAAAATAAAAGTTGATTTAAAAGGCATTCAACGAATGGGGTTACTAGTAATGGTGGAAGATCAAGGATTTACTAAAGTCTATTCCAACTTTGCTGATGCAAAAATATTGATGATTGGAGATGCTTTACCCCTTACTACACCTAATGTAGACGAAAAATATATTCTAACACCCCCTTCGCCTAAAACTCCGCAAATTAATTCTGCCAAAGTTTTTGGTGCTACTCCCGGCAATCCATTTTTATATACCATTGCCTCCACTGGCTCAAGACCCATTCAATTTTTTGCTGATAATTTACCAGCAGGACTTTCCATTGATCATGAAACCGGAACTATTTCAGGTAAGCTAACACAAAGAGGAATTTATTTAGTTCAGCTTAGAGCAAAAAACAAATTCGGTGAAGCAAAAAAAGAATTGAAGATTAAGATTGGTGATACTATTTCACTTACTCCACCGATGGGTTGGAATGGATGGAATTCTTGGGCTAGAATGATTGATGGTGAAAAAGTAGTAGCATCAGCCAATGCGATGGTTAGTAAAGGACTAAGAGATCATGGATGGAACTATGTTAATATAGATGATGCATGGCAAGGAAATAGAGGAGGTAAATTGAATGCAATGCAAGCCAATGAAAAATTCCCAAATTTCAAAAAAATGATTGATGACATCCATGCCATGGGATTGAAAGTGGGTGTCTATTCAACGCCCTGGATCACTAGCTATGCGGGCTATATGGGTGCGTCCTCTAATTTTGAGAATGGTGCTTTTCCTGATTCAATAAAAAATAATAAAAGAGCTTTCCGTTATATTGGTAAACACAGATTTGAAACCAATGATGCTTTACAATTAGCAGAATGGGGCGTTGACTTTTTAAAATATGATTGGCGCATAGAAGTTAATTCGGCTCGTAGAATGTCTACTGCGTTAAAATCTTCAGGAAGAGATATTATATATAGCTTATCTAATTCAGCACCTTTTAGTAACGTGGAGGAATGGACGAAAATCTCCAATATGTACCGAACTGGTCCTGATATTAGAGACAGCTGGCAGGGTTTATATCACTGTACTTTTAAATTGGACAAATGGGGGCCTTATGGCGGACCAGGTCATTGGAATGATCCAGATATGATGATTCTTGGAAATGTTACCACAGGAACAGAAATGCATCCCACAAGACTTACACCTAATGAGCAGTATAGTCATATTAGTCTATTCGCTTTATTATCCTCTCCACTGCTAATAGGCTGTCCAATTGATCAACTAGATGAATTTACTTTGAATCTTTTAAACAACGATGAAGTAATAGCAATTGATCAAGATCCATTAGGATCCTCGGCAAGATTAATTTCGGATGAAGAGGGAATTCAAACCTGGTTTAAAAAAATGGAAGATGGAGCTTATGCCGTTGGATTTTTTAATACCGATAATTATGGAAAAAATCCTGCATCCTTTTTCCGTTGGGGCAATGAAAAGCCAAAAAATTATACCGTTGCATTAGCAAAACTTGGTCTAAAAGGTAATTGGAAAGTACGCGATGTTTGGAGACAGAAAAATATAACCTTGGTCAATGGCGGTTTTACTACAATGATACCTTTCCATGGTGTCAGCCTTTATTATATTCAACCAATACATTCATCTAACTAAATCAAATTGTACAAATAAATTTTAAGTCACATGAAAAAGCAAAATCAATACCTATTTTTTTTAGGATTTTTTCTTTTGTTAACGATTCCATCTTTTGCACAAAATAGTCCTGCTCAAACAACGCTACCCATTCCAGCCTTGTTAGTTTCTCCAAAAGGGAATACTATTTCAACTAAACAACAATGGGAAAAGGAACGCAGAACTGAAATCAAGGATTTATTTGAGTCGCAGATGTATGGAAAAGTTCCAGGTAAGTTAAAAATTTCTTCAGCGAAAGTGCTTGAAACAGATAACCAGGCACTCAATGGAAAAGCAATCAGAAAACAAGTCAGACTGACTTTCACCGGAAATGGCAAAGAACTTTCCGTTGAAATGTTGATGTATTTACCCAAGGCAAAGAAATCTTTTGTCACCTTTCTTGGCTATAATTTTAATGGAAATCATAGTACCATCAATGACACAGCTGTTCACATGGCTAAAGCATGGAATGGCCCTTCAATGAAACGGGCAGGTGAATCAGCTAGATGGCCGATCGAAAATATTATTGCGGCTGGATGTGGGGTAGCTACCATGTATTATTGGGATATTGCTCCAGATAGAAATGATTTTACGATTGGCGTTTATCCGTTATTATACCAACCCAATCAAACACGTCCTGCGAATGACGAGTGGGGTGCGCTTGCAGCATGGGCTTGGGGTTTATCACGCGCCTTAGATTATTTAGAAACAGATAAAAATGTTGACGCTAAAAAAGTAGCGGTGATTGGACATTCTCGTTTGGGTAAAGCAGCCATATGGGCAGGTGCATTAGATCAAAGATTTGCTGCAGTTATCTCCAACTGTTCTGGTTGCGGTGGTGCGGCTATTTCAAGAAATAAAGAAGGTGAAACGATTGGAAAATTAAATGAAAGATTTCCGATGTGGCCTTGTGCTAATTTCCAAAAATATAGTAACAATGAAGCTGCTTTACCTTTTGATCAACACATGCTGCTTGCAATGGTAGCTCCTCGACCATTATATGTGGCGAGTGCATCAGAAGATTTGTGGGCTTCGCCAAAGAATGAATACTTGTCTGCAGTGTATGCAAGTGAGGTATATAAATTATATGGTTTAAAAGGAATTGAATCTAAAGAACTTCCTAAAGTAGAGCAACCCATTCTTAGTCGCGTATCCCATCATATTAGAAATGGAAAACATGATATTTTATTATACGACTGGGAAAACTATATCAAATTTGCTTACCAATATATAAAATAATCAAGTAGTCATTTTTTAAATAAAAATAATAGCCATTAGCACTTTATAAAACTCATTAAAAAAACAAGTTGAAAGTTTACTCAATACTAAAATAGAATGTGCTAATTTTAAGTAATATTAAAATCAATGTTATATGAAAAGAAAAGAATTTATTAAAACCAGTTCAGCTACTTTAGCTGCGGTGGCTGGTTATACCATTATTCCATCCTATGTGATGGGAAAAGCTTTAGGACACGTAGCTCCCAGCGATAAGGTGAATGTGGCCTGCTGCGGAATTGGAAATAGAGGCAGTGATGTACTCAACTCATTATATAAAACTGGCTTAGCAAATATTGTCGCTATTTGTGATGTAGACATGGGTGGCCCACAAACGGTCGCCAATATGGAGAAATTTTCTACTGCTAAACGCTTTCAGGATTTCCGTGAAATGTTTGATAAAATGGGTAATCAATTTGATGCAGTTTCTGTTGGCATCCCCGATTTTTCTCATTTTCCTGTTGCGATGTTGGCGATGTCTCAAGGAAAACATGTGTATGTAGAAAAACCTATGGCGCATACTTTTCATGAGGTTGCACTGATGATGAAAGCGCAGAAAAAGTATAAGGTAGCCACTCAGATGGGAAACCAAGGACACTCTGAAGAAAATTATTTTCAATTTAAAGCTTGGACAGAAGCAGGTATCATAAAAGATGTAGAAAAAATTACTTGTTTCATGAACAATGGTCGCCGTTGGCATGGAATGAAAGTATCAGATTATCTCCCATCACAACCTATTCCTGCTACATTGGATTGGGATAAATGGCTTTCAACTGCTCAGTTTAAAGAATATAACAAAGGCTACATTAATGGAGATTGGCGATCTTGGTTTGAATTTGGAAATGGTGCATTAGGAGATTGGGGCGCACATATTTTTGATACCGCACACCAGTTTTTAAAATTAGGTTTGCCTACCGAAGTAGATCCAGTTTACATGGAAGGACATAGCACATTGATTTTTCCACAAGGCTCTACCCTAGTATTTAAATTTCCAAAACGTGATCATATGCCAGCACTAGAACTTAGTTGGTATGATGGTTACAACAACAAACCACCTTTACCAGATTTTTATGGAGAACCTATTAGAGCAAAAAATATTCCACCACCAACGGCTGGAAATATCAAAAGATATCCTGGTAAAGTTATCTATGGTAAAGACCTTACATTCAAAGGTGGATCTCATGGATCAGCACTAGAAATTATACCCGTTGATAAAGCGAAGGACATGGCATCCTCTTTACCTGTAGTGCCAGAAAGTCCATCTAACCATTTTGCTAATTTCCTTAAAGCTTGTAAGGGTGAAGAAAAATGTCGTTCTTCTTTCGATATAGCTGGACCTTTAAGTCAAGTAATGGCATTGGGTGTATTAGCACAAAGATTAAATACCAAACTTATTTTTAATAGCCATACTAATAAAATAACTAATAGCTCGGTGGGTAATGAATTACTCTATGGCCCACCACCAAGAAAAGGATGGGAGCAATATTACAAAATGTAGTACCCGCTTAATTTATTTTTATAAAAGGACCGAATTAATAATCTAACAGATTCATTGATCGGTCCTTTTATCAATTTTAATATTTTTCAACAACCTGTCTTTTATAAATCAAATCCTATCTATTGCATGCTATAGCAATAAAAATATCGCTTCAGATACCTAATAAAAAATTATATGAAATTATTTACGCTCTCAATTAGTTTATTCATCAGCTGTATAAGTTATGGACAGCAGGATAACCTTTCACTTTGGTATACAAAACCAGCTGAAAAATGGACGGATGCACTTCCGGTTGGAAATGGACGCTTGGGGGGTATGGTCTTTGGCCGTATTCAAGAAGAAAGAATTCAATTAAATGAAGAGAGCGTTTGGGCGGGAGTGCCTATCAATAATAATAACCCAGGTGCGAAAGCTCATCTTAAAGAAATACAAACCGCCATTTTTAAAGGTGATTACAAAACAGCCAATGATTTATCAAAAAAATATTTAGTAGGCACTCCACCTAATGTTAGATCTTATCAAACACTAGGTGATTTAGGAATTAAATTTCATTGGAAATCAGCTGCAACCAATTACAAACGTTCTTTAAACATTCAAACAGGTATTGCCAAAACAGCCTACACCGTCGATGACAATAAAATTGTACAAGAAGTTTTTGTATCAGCTCCTCAAAATTTGATGGTCATTACCATTCAAGCTGAAAAGCCTTTTGATGCCGATTTACTTTTGTCTCGCCAATTTAATGCAGACTATGAAACTGGTGGCAATAAAAAAAGAAAAATTGATGAGATTTCAAAAGGTGAAAACCATTATCAAGTTCAAAATGGATTAGCTTATTATACTGGTCAAATTATTGATCTACCTTCTGCTATGAAAGGTCCTGGAGGCAAACATATGCGTTATTCAGCGGCTATTAAAATTTTATCGCACTCTGGCACTCAATCTCCTATTGTTTCAGACAGTTCTGCAGGTTTTAAAATTGTAGGTGCTAAAAATATTGTAATTATTTTAACCGGAGCTACTGATTACAATCTGGAGAAATTGAATATGGATAGTTCCATCAATCCTTTGACCATTTGTAAACAAATTTTTGCAAAAGCTAGTAGTTATACTGCGACAACACTCAAACAGATACATGTAAAAGATCATGAGTCATTTTTCAATAGAGTTTCTTTTTCATTAAAAGATGATAATAATAGTCAATATCCAACCGACGAAAGACTAGTGCATGTAAGGGAAGGGAAAATTGATAATGGCTTAGCGGCTTTATACTATCAATATGGTCGGTATTTATTAATGGGGTCATCTAGAAAGCCTGGTAAATTACCAGCCAACCTTCAAGGGATATGGAATGATTTATACGATGCGCCTTGGAGTGCAGATTTTCATACCAATATCAATTTACAAATGAACTATTGGCCGGCAGAGACAGGCAACCTTTCAGAAACTTCTGTAGTATTAGCAAAGTTTATGGAAAAAATAATGGTGCCTGGTGCCGTTACCGCTGCTGAAACCTATGGTGCTAAAGGATGGACACTTCATCATTTAACAGATCCATTTGGACGCACTGGTATAATGGATGGTGTATGGGGTATCACAAACATGGATGGTCCCTGGATGACGCTACCAGTTTTTGATCACTTTGAATTTACTAATGATACTACTTATCTTCGGACCATTGCTTATCCAATGATGAAAGGCTCTGTAGAATTTGTACTTGATTTTTTAGTACCCTCTCCAGAAGGTTATTTAGTAACGAACCCTTCTCATTCACCTGAGAATTCCTTTTTTGTTCCTAATACCGACAGAAAACAGAAATCGCAAATGACTTATGCCCCTACAGTGGATATGCATATCATCAATGCATTGTTTAATAATTTCACTAGGGCTTCTTCTATTTTACAGGCAGATAAATCATTAGCTGATAAAGTAATTGCTGCACAGAAAAAATTGCCGCCAATGAAAATTTCTGCTCTAGGTACTATCCAAGAATGGATTGAAGACTTTGAAGAGACAGAATTAGGTCATCGCCATATATCGCATCTATTAGGATTATATCCGCTTGATTTAATTTCTCCTAAAAATCCAGCAATTTTTGAGGCAGCAAAAAAAACGCTAGAACGTAGGTTATCTAATGGTGGTGGTCATACCGGCTGGAGCAAAGCTTGGATTGTTAGTTTATACGCAAGATTATTTGAACCAGAAAAAGCTTTAGAAAATCTAAACGGGTTATTTAAAAAAAGTACGTTGAATAATTTATTTGATACACATCCACCTTTTCAAATAGATGGCAATTTCGGTGCCGCTGCAGCCATTGCAGAAATGATTATGCAATCACAGCATAATGAAATCAATTTATTACCTGCATTACCCAAAGCATGGAATGAAGGCTCCATGCATGGTTTAAGAGCTAGAGGTGCGTGTACAGTTAATATTGATTGGGCTGATGGAGAATTAAAAAAAGCTACCATCCAATCAACTAAAGGTGGAACATACCATATTCGCTATAAAGAATTAACCAAAACAGTAACCCTTAAGCCTAATCAAACGATTACGCTAAACAATCATTTTAATTAAAATTTTTGGAATACAAATCGGTCATGAAAAAAGTCATTTACCCCTTAGCTATTTTTATTTTAGTAATCAATGGTTTTGCAAATGCACAAATCAAACCAATAACCCCCAAAATAAAATTAAATATTAATTGGGCTAATTATTTGTCAAAACAAGATCTCCTTTGGGATGAAGTTCCAAAAGATTATTTTGCTGGTGCATTTGTAGGAAATGGGTTACTAGGAACAATTTTATTTAAGGACGATATAGACACTACTGCCCTCAGATTTGAAATTGGTAGAACCGATGTGTATGATCATCGAACGGCTTCACCAAGTGCCTATGAAACCAGTCGCTTGCCCATTGGTCAATTATTACTTAAGCCAGTAGGGACTATTACGCATGTAAAATTGCGCAATGATATTTGGAATGCAGAAATCAGAGGGGAGTTAACCACCACAGAGGGAACAATTTCTTTCAGATGCTTTGTTCCATCGGCAGAAGAACTGATTATAGTTAACTTGAAATCAACCGGTAAAGAAAATAATGCGAAATTTTCTTTTCGTCCTCAATTGGCTCAGAGTGCGAGGTATATTGCTAAAAGAGCAATGGGCTTAGAATTGAATGTAGCCTATCAACAAAACCCCTCCTTTACAACTGAAGTGGTAGATAAGATTGAAGTAGTTACGCAACCACTTTTAATGGGAGATGATTATGCTACTGCTTGGTCCGAAACGAAACAATCAGATGGCTCAAGAACAGTATTGGTAACCGTTGCGAATCGTTGGGGTAAATATAGAAAGCCTGCAGCTGGATCAGCAATAGATGCTGTTGCAACGATTAAAGCGGGTCAAAAAAAATCAATTCAATTAATGGAGACTGCGCATCGTCAATGGTGGCACAATTATTATCCTGCTAGTTTTGTTTCTATTCCAGATGCACATTTAGAAAGTTTTTATTGGATTCAATTATATAAGCTAGCGAGTGCTACACATCCTAACAGGCCGGTGATTGATTTACTTGGACCTTGGTTTAAACCAACCGCTTGGCCTTTAGTTTGGATGAATCTAAACGTTCAACTTACTTATTACACATTGGGCATTACGAACCATTTAGATTTAGAGAATAATTTATATCAATTATTAGAAAGGCATAAAGACCAGATAATTGCTAATGTTCCTAAAGAATTTCAGGATGATTGTGGAGGTATCACTAATCCTGTTGGTTACGATGATCTTTACAATCCAATTTTTATAACGACCGATCCAAAAAATGATAGAGGATTAAATATTATTGTTCTTCCTTGGTTAACGCAAATGTATTATCTACACAATCGTAGAACTATGGATGATGCTAAATTGAGAGATCAAGTTTACCCTCTTTTGCGACGCGCTTATAACTTATACTATAGAATTCTACAACTGGGCGACGATGGATTATACCACATTCCATTTACCTATTCAGATGAATACGGTAATGCAAAGGAAACCAGTTTAAATATAGCACTAGCCCGATGGGGTTTTAAAACCCTTATTGAAACAGCAGAGCGTTTAAAAATACAAGATCCACTTCTTCCAAAATGGAAATTGATGTTATCAAAAATGGCCGATTACAATATTGATGAAAATGGAATTATGGTGGGTAAAGATTTACCCTTTTCAAAACCACATCGCCATTACAGTCATTTGTTTTCAATATTTCCTTTGTATGATATGAATATTGAAAATGAACCCAATCGAATTCCTTTAATGAAAAAATCCATTCAACATTTTACAGATTTAGATGGAGACAATTGTATTTATAAATTTTCAGGGGCATCCTCTTTATGGGCTTCCATTGGTTATGGTGATAGCAGTTTAAATTGGTTAAATCGATCATTAGAAATATTACCAAGATTTGGTGTCAAACCCGGACCAGCAAGAATACCTACCGCAACCCAAAATACATTGTATAGTGAAAGAGAAAATCCAACTTTTGAATCACCTATTTCTTCTTCGAGAGCAATATTGGATATGTTAATTCAAAGTTGGGGAGGTGCCATAAGGGTATTTCCTGCAATGCCTTCTAAATGGAAAGATGCCAACTTTTTTAATCTAAGAACAGAAGGCGCTTTTCTTGTCAGTGCCGTTCGTAAAAATGGTGACACAAAATTTATCCATATAAAAAGTCTTGCTGGAGCACCTTGTATTGTAAAAACCGATTTAAAAGGCAAGGTGAAATTGATTGGACCTTCTTCTGCTAACATGAAACAAAAGGATGGCCAAATTGAACTAACATTGAAAAAGGGAGAAGAAGCAGTGATTTATACAGGTGAACAAGCTCCTTCACTAGAAATAACCAACTTGCCTGTAATGGCTGATAAAATAAACTCTTGGGGAGTTAGAAAAAAAGGGCTTTAATATATGATGCTAAGCGTTTCTTAAGCAGATACTCATTGAATCAGAGACAATTAAAAACAAGTCAGTAAATTTGCATTGATAGCACTTTTTGATAAGTACAATTGTTCTATCAATGCATTAAAACTCCTTTTATTACAATTTATTTTTATGAGATTATTATCTTTTCTTTTGGTCGCTTTTATTGGAATTCCAACGGTATCTTTTTGTCAAAAAGATTTTCAAAAAAAGTATCAAAGTCTTTTCATTTTGGCAGAAGATGGGGATGTCGTAGAATTACCAGAGGGAGTTTTTGAATTGACGAATACACTATCCTTGGAAGGCAAAAAAAAGGTAACGATCCGTGGAAAAGGAATGAATAAAACCATTCTTAGTTTCAAAAACCAGACGGATGGTGCAGAAGGCATTCGTGTAAGTGATGGAAGCGATATTGTACTCGAGGCATTTACTGTTCAAGATGCAAAAGGGGATGCTATTAAAACCATGCATGTAAAAGGTATCACTTTTCGAAATGTAAAAACAGAATGGACGGGAACGCCAGGTCCTGAGAATGGAGGATACGGATTTTATCCTGTTCAATGCCAAGGGGTGCTCATTGATCAATGTGAAGCCATCGGTGCTTCAGATGCTGGAATTTATGTTGGACAATCAAAAGATATTGTTGTAAAAAAATCAAAGGCTTATCATAATGTAGCGGGTATTGAAATAGAAAACTCTTTGAACGCGGAGGTATTTGAAAATGAAGCATTAGAAAACACTGGAGGCATATTGGTATTTGACTTGCCCGATCTAGTCCAAAAAAAAGGTGGACAGGTTAAAGTTTATAATAATAATATTCATGACAATAATTATATAAATTTTGCCCCCCAAGGAAATGTAGTTGCTTCTGTACCTAGTGGAACAGGCTTAATGATTCTTGCCACAAAAGGAATAGAAATTTACCAAAATAAAATCATCAATAATCAAAGTGCAGGTACCCTGATAATTAGTTATACCACTACTGGTAGAAAAATAAAAGACAAGCTATACGATCCTTTTCCTTCTGCTATTTCAATTCACGACAATGTCTATGAAAGAAAAATAGGCTTACCCGTTGGAAAAGATCCATTAGGGATGATATTGGGAAGAAAGTTTGGAGAAAATGTGCCTCACCTTATTTTTGATGGAATCAAAAACCCTGCACTACTCGATTCAACGGGCAAATGGATTGCTGGACAATGTATTTCAATTGTCAACAATAAAGACCAGTCAATTGTTACTCTCGATGTTCAAAATAATTTTAAGAACATTGAAAGGGTTGACAATTCATTTAAATGTGATAATTAAACATGCTAAGATTTGTATCCATAGGAATATTTTGTGTGTTTTTTCTTGCTTCTTTCAGCATTTTCGAAAAAAAAACATATCCAGATAAATTATCTGGGTGGAATTTTTTTAAGGGGAAGCTGTCAGATCTAGTGCCTTCGAAAGACCTAGTGCCCTACTCATTAAATACGCCTCTTTTTACTGACTATGCTGAAAAATCTCGCTTTGTTAGATTACCCTCAGGAAAATCAGTTAATTATCAAAAAGAAGGTGTGCTTAATTTTCCTGAAGGAACTGCAATAGTCAAAACATTTTATTATTCTGCAGACTTTCGTAATCCAGGGGTAAATAAAAATATCATTGAGACAAGAGTTTTAATCAAGGAGCAAGAAGCTTGGAAAGCACTCAGTTATGTTTGGAATGAAGATCAAACAGATGCAATCAGGGAAATAGCGGGTGATGAAAAGCAAGTTCAATTCATCGATCAAAAAGGAATTACTCAAAAAGTGAGATATGTAATTCCTAATCAGAATCAATGCAAAGGCTGTCACAATTCGAATGACCAATTGATGCCGATTGGTCCATCTGTATCACAATTAAACGGAAATTTAAATTACGCTACTGGAAAAGAAAATCAATTAAAATATTGGAATAAGCATGGTATGATGCAAAATTTACCTTCCTTTGCGTCTATCCCTAAAACGGCGGTTTGGAATGATCCTTTGTCTGGCGACTTGAATGCTAGAGCCAGAGCTTATTTGGCTATCAACTGCGCACATTGTCATCGAAGAGAAGGGCCTGCTCAGACATCTGGATTGTATTTAACTGAATCTGAAACAGATATTACGGCACTAGGTATCAATAAACCGCCTGTAGCCGCCGGCCAGGGATCTGGAGGAAGATTAGTAGATATTCATGCGGGAGATGCCAATGCATCCATATTATGGTATCGAATGCAAACGAATAACCCGGGAGAAAGAATGCCAGAACTTGGAAGAAGTTTAGCTCATCAAGAAGGCATCGCTTTAATTAAAGAATGGATTAATAAAATGAAATAAATTCAAACGATTAAAATAAACCAACATGAAAAAAAACTACTTGCTATTATTGATTCTGTTTTTTAATGTAGCCGTCTTTGCACAAAAAGAAACTTGGAAAAATTTATTTGATGGAAAAACTCTAAATGGATGGAAAATATTAAATGGTAAAGCGAAGTATCAAGTGTTGAATGGTACCATCGTAGGAACAACTGTTAAAGGTGAAGCCAATTCTTTTCTTGCCACTACTGTTAATTACGGAGATTTTATTTTAGAACTAGATTTAAAAGTGGGTAATATGAATTCTGGTATCCAAATCAGAAGTTTTTCTGATACCAGTAGCAAGGGAATGAATACGAAAGAGAAAATTACTGATGGTAGAGTTAGAGGGTACCAAGTTGAAATTGATCCATCAGACAGAGCTTGGTCTGGAGGTATTTATGATGAAGCAAGAAGAGGTTGGATGTATCAAACTGAAATGAATCCTGCTGCGAAAAGTGCATTTATCAAAAATGGCTGGAACAAATATCGTATTGAAGCGATTGGTTCTGTCATTAGAACTTGGGTGAATGATATTCCAGTTACCTACTTAGTGGATGACATGAATTTAACTGGATTCATTGCTTTGCAAGTACATGGTGTAAAAGACAGAGAAGACGGTCAACAAGTACAATGGAAAAATATTAGGATTCAAACAGGTGCTGCTATGAAACCTAGACCATTAGATAGTAAAACTCCAGTAGCCAACTATACCCTCAATACAATTTCACCACAAGAAAAAGCACAAGGATTTTCACTGCTTTTTAATGGTAATAATTTAGAAGGCTGGCGTACAGTAGGTCAAACAACTGCTCCAGAAAAAGGCTGGCAAGTTGATAATGGAATTTTACATATTCTACCGCAAGAGGCCAATCAGACATCCAAATTTGGCGATATCGTTACTGTCAATCAGTATAAAGCTTTTGAATTAAACTTTGATTTCAAATTGACTGAAGGAGCTAATTCAGGAATTAAATATTTTGTTGCTGAATCGGGTACTTCAAGAGCAGGTCTTGGTTTAGAGTATCAAATACTAGATGATGAACGTCACCCAGATGCAAAATTAGGTACCGAAGGAAATAGAACCTTAAGCAGCTTATATGACTTAATTCCTGCTGATAAAATTGATGCTCGTTTTCAGCAAAAAATCGGTGAATGGAATCATGGTAAAATTGTTGTCTACCCGAATAACCTTGTTCAGCACTGGTTAAATGGATTTAAAGTAGTTGAATATAAAAGAGGAAGTAATATTTATAAAGTATTAGTAGCCCACAGCAAATTTGTGAAAAGTAAAAACTTTGGATTAGCTGAAAAAGGCCCCATCTTATTACAAGACCATGGCGACGCGGTATTTTATAAGAATATTAAAATCAGAGAATTAACCAACTAATTTATATAATTAAATAGAAAAGGTTATCTAATTAAATTAGGTAACCTTTTCTATTTAATCAATGATTGCTTCAATCGTTTCTCCAGCTTTTATTTTAATATCAACGAAACTTATTTTCGCTCCATTCAATAATTTTTTCTTAGCCTTCTTAGTTATTCCGTTTACCTGAATGATTGGATGATCTCCATAAAAGCGGACTTGCCAAGTAAAGTCGTTCTGACCAGATTGGAAAGTCAAAACAGATTTATTGTTAGAGGAATGATAGAGTGTAAATAAAGAATTTCCTATAGTTATATTTTTCACCTTTAAGTCTGAAATCGAAGCTGGCAAACGAGCAATGGTAGCTAGCTTAGCTTCAGGAGCATTCGGCTCAACACCCATCAAACCCTCCACTACATTGCTCACCAACACAAAAGATATTTCAGGATAATTGCCATCTCCTTTGGTTTTGCTTACTGGAAATTGAATATCGATGTTATTGATAATATCTTCCATCCATTTCCAACCTTGGTTTATCCTATTGTTAATAAAGAAGGTTTCTGGCAAATAGGAACGAGCTTCTATGTTTGAAGGTTTTCCTCTTTTCGAACTAGCTGATTCATCTACAAAATCGATATAATTTTCTCTTCGCTCAGAGGGAATAGAAATCCCTTTCATCAGCATAAACCATGAATTCTCTTTACCCCAATTAGTTAATGGTTCGCCTTTAATATTATAGCCACGAACTAAGTTTTTACTATCTGCTTTAACCGACCACTGAGAATTGAAATATTTTTTTAGTTCAACTGCTTTGGTATTGTACTCATGATATAATTTTTTATTCCCTCTTGCTTTTGCCATCATTGCAAATGCTTCAAATGCTTTGTACTGGCAGGCAATCCCATCACCTGCTTCTACCAAAGGAATGCTTCTTTCCTCATTGAAAGTAGCGGAACCTTTAAAAATATCACCCGAACCATCCCCTTCCGCTACCCCATTAGGAATACGCGTATCATGTAATTTTATAAAATCATCAACAATATGTAAATAATAGTTCCACAGTGATTCATCTTCGATATATTTTTTATCGCCCGTCCATAAGTAAAGTTGATAGGCTTTATCTACCAATTCAAAAGCAGCAGGAACTTCTCTAACAAAATCATTATCACTTCGATGATCCAGTTTAAAAGAACTTCCATCAAAATTTAAGGCCCATAAAGGGAACCACTTGCGCTCTGCAGTAGAAGTTTTTGCAAATTCACGCAGCATCGTAAAATTCTCTAACTGCAAATTCAGTAAATGTCCACCGGAAAATTGATGACAAATATCACGTGAGTAAAATGCGGTACGTGAATTATAACCACCCCAGTAAGAAGGAATATAAGCTACCTTACCAGAACCAGCGCCTCTCTCCCATCGATCAACGACACCTGATTTACCAGTCTGCACATGTGATAATCCCATACCCACCGCCCAGTTGAAAGCAGATTCAAGTTTTTTGTTAGTTGTTTCAATTTGAATTATGCTAGTATCGATGGAACTAGCATAAAGAAAACCTTTTGACAAGGATAGCAGGATAAAAAATAAAAATCTGCTCATATATTTTTTTTACAAAATAATATTTTTTTTTAAGCTTATTGTATTTTATAGAAACCGTTGAAACGGTTTTTGTCTTGAATGTTTTCATAGCCCACGGTTAAAACCGTGGGCTATAAATTGCAACAATTTAATGTAATATATTTATCCATTTCGATCATCCTTGATTATCCAAATGGCTTTATACAAAACGTTCAAAGGATTTTATATCTTCAAATTCTTCCTAACTATAACCTATGATTTAAATCATAGCCCACGGTTTTAACCGTGGGCTATGAAAATAAAACGAAATTAATTGAATGGATTTATCCATTTCCTTCTATCGATCGTTCACTTTATTAATAAATTGAACGCCTTTCATTTTACTCATTACCTGAACATACAATCCGTGGTGATTGACTCCCGACAAAGCGATAATTCTTTTTCCTGGATTATTTAAGATGACTTCTTTAACGTTATCTGCTAACTTTTGATCTCTGAAAGCAGAAGATATTTGAAATTGAGCATAGGCAGGCTTTAGCGCTCTTAAAGAATCCATTTTTTCAGCCATCAAATTGGAATAGGAATCAAAGGGACCATCGATTAATTCTTGCGCACTAGCAGTCGCAATTAATGCAAGTCTCTTTTTTTCCAATTCTGCAACGCCTGATCCTTTATATGCAGCAACAAAAACTGGATCTCTATTTAACGCTCGGTTGATCAAACCAGCCTTTCCATTGGCAGTAGTAGTGTCTTTTCGATAATTCATCGGCAACGTTTTTCCTACCATATCAATTCCTTGAAAATCTATTCCTACTTTAGGGATATTAGGAAATTTATTTTTAACCAAGATCATATCAGGTCTGTAAAAAGTATACAAATAAAGAGAATCTGTTTGGGACATATCTTCTGGTCTAATTTCAATTGCAATTAAATCAGGTTTGAAATTTTTAATAATATTCAGCATTTTTTGATACGTGTAATTTGCATTGGTATCATGGGCATTATGAATAGTAGGCAATAACATTACTTGGGTTTTCTGAGCAAAAACTAGGCTAACAGAAAAGAACAGGAATAAGGCCGTTAATTGAAAGTATTTTTTCATAAGCTAATTTTAAAAAAGTTTGAATTTCGTTAAAAAATTGAGGTGTTAATTTTAAAATAATTCTTGATTTAAAGATATGTTTTTATTTTTAGTTTACCTGCTGGTAAAGATTTCCCACTAAAAACTAGCAGAAATTTCAATAGACTTTGGATAGCTAACAATAAAAAATCCCCCGGTAAATACCGAGGGATAAAATAGTGAAATCTATTCAATTATTTATTATAGGTTATTTTGAAGATAGCTCCTTTTAAATCGTCGGCTACATATAAAGCGCCGTCAGGTCCCTGAGCTAAGCCCATTGGACGATACTGTGCTGGTCCAGCCCATGGCGTAAAGTTCTCCGCAAAAATCTCCCAATCGCCTGAAGGTTTTCCCTTTTCAAATGGAACGAAAGCAACCATATACGCTTTTTTAAGCTCAGCTGATCTGCCATGTAATACTATGAATGCCCCATTTTTATATCTAGCAGGAAACATATTCCCTGTATAAAATAAAAGGTCATTAGGTGCTAAGTGAGCAGGCAAAGCAATTGCTGGCTTAATGAATTTAGCATCGCCTTCCGTTTTACCATCTCCACCATACTCTGGAGCTTGCATCACCTTTTTTTGAAAATGATCATAGTAAGTAAAAGGCCAACCTGCATCTGATCCTTTTTTTAATTCATAAACGGTTTCTGATGGAATCTCCGTGTCTTGTTTAGCAGTATACATTCCAGGAAATTTATCCGAGAAAGCACCTCGTCCATGATGCGTTGCAAATAAAGATTTTGAAGCACTATTCCAATCAATACCAACAGAATTTTTAAGTCCGGTTGCATACCGTAAACCATCTTTAAATGACTGATTGGTTTTATTTGCTTTAAACATCCATATTCCAGCAGCTGAATCAAGAATAGGACAACCAGGAATTCCTTTTCCAGTACTTCCTTCGCGACAAGCATCTGAATAAGACCCAATTGTTACATACAAATTATTATTATTATCCAAAGTAATTGACTTTGAATTATCACGCTTTTTATCCAATAATCCATCTACAATTAATTCAGGATTTTCAGTATCGATTACTTCACCTGCTTTGTTTAATGGATATCTAAATACACCGGTATTAGAAGAAGTATAAAGATATTTACCCTTGATCGCAATACCTGTTCCAGGAAAATTACCAAAAGCAGTTTTAGTATCTATTACACCATCTTTATCTTGATCCGTTAAATACAATGTTCCTTTTCCGTCTTTCAATGCATTTAACCTCACATAGATGCCTCCTGAATTATTTACATCGATATGCCTAACCTTTCCTAAGGAGTCTGCTACTTTGGTAATAGTGAAACCAGCAGGGACAGTAATTACTGGTGCAAAAAATTGAGCAACTGGTAAAGTGGTGAATCCAACTGCAAACAACAGAAGAAAGGCTCCACCAAGGATTTTTTTATTCATGGATTTTTAGTTTAAGCTATTGTTATTGAATTAAAATTAATTTCTGAATCATCTGTATTACTAAAATGACCGATGTCGAAGATATCAAAAATTGTTATCTTTTAAACATTAAGATTGAAACTTTTCAAAAAAGGTAAAACCCTCAAAATGTAGTTACCTAAATACTTATCAACATCATTTTTGATCTGCAACACTACTTATGGTATATTTCATAGTCAACAATAGATAAATTACTGACTTATTAAACATATTTGCCATCTGTAGATTAATCGGAAATAGTTCTGTGTATATAAATTTACTAGCTTTAATCATTCAGCTTAACCAACCATCCAAAAATTGCTATTCAAATGAAACTCAAATTTTCACTTCTTCTACTTTTAATTATTACAATCAATTTTTCAATCAGTGCTCAAACCTTCACAGTGGCCACCTACAATTTGCGTTATGACAATCGGGGTGATTCTGGAAATTTATGGGTTAACCGAGCACCTATTCAGGCCAATCTAATTCGTTTCCACGATTTTGACGTGTTAGGAATTCAAGAAGGTTTAATTAATCAATTGGAAGATCTTAGCAAAACACTTCCACAATATACTCGATATGGTATTGGCCGTGATGATGGGAAAGCTGCTGGTGAACATTCTGCTATTTATTATAAGAAGGATAAATTCAAGTTGCTCAAGAGTGGTGATTTTTGGTTATCACAAACACCCGATCAACCTGGTAAGGGATGGGATGCCACTTGCTGCAATCGAATTTGCTCTTGGGTTCAGTTGATGGATATTGCTAGTAAAAAAACATTTTACTTTTTCAATGTACACTTCGATCATCAAGGAGTGATTGCAAGAATAGAAAGTGCTAAACTAATGATTGAAAAAATTAAATCCATTGCAGGAAATAATCCTGCTGTATTTACAGGCGATCTTAATGGAGGCCGAAATAGTGATTGTTATCAATACATTGCCAAAGCTGGTATAATAAAAGATAGTCATGACTTAGCAAGCTTTACTTACGAAAATAATGGATCATTCAATAGTTTCAGAACTCCAAGAGGAATGGAAGTAATTGACCACATTTTTGTGACCAAACAATTTAAAGTAAAAAAATGGGGTATTCTAACTGATACTTATTTTGGGAAATATCCTTCAGACCATTTTCCTGTCATGTCTGTTGTAAGTTTTTAAAGATACCAGATAAATAAAAATGGAGCATTGTAGCAATCAATACTGGATAAAAAAAGGGATGCAGATTTTCTTTGTCTTGCTTACCAGTCTATTCCTAAAAGTATATGGTCAAACTTCGATAACAAAGTTAAAAGATACCATTGCAGTCATCGACAATGGAGTACTTACCCTAAAACTTGATCTTACAAGAGGTGGCGCTATCTCCTATCTTTCTTTATCTACGTCAACAAGAAATATCGTCAATATTTCAGATGAAGGAAGATACATTCAGCAATCTTATTACGCAGGAAAAGGTTTAAATAGACAAGCTGAGGGCCAGTCTAAACAATGGTCACCATGGCCATGGAATCCAATTCAAGTAGGTGACTACAATCGGCATCGTGCAAAAATTCTTGATTTCAAAAAAAATGGCAATCAATTATACGTTAAGTGTACTCCTATGCTTTGGGATATGGACAATCAACCCGCTGAAGCAGAAATAGAACAATGGACTACTTTAGAAGGATCGATACTAAAAGTACATAATAAGTTAACCTGTCATCGCACCGATAAAATATATGTCGATAGCATTCTTTGCGATCAAGAGTTGCCAGCAGTTTATCCGATATCCGCATTAAAAAATCTATTTGCCTATACGGGTAAAATTCCTTTTACCAATGATCAATTAGAAAATCCTACCGTAATCAATTTGTCAAGTGGTTTCTGGGGTATTTATCCAAGCGTATCAGAACACTGGATGGCTTTTGTAGATGACAATCATTGGGGAATGGGTATTTACAATGCCAATTGTGAAAGATTTCTTGCTGGATTAGCAGGTAAAATAAATGGAGAATCCTCTAGTTCTTCTACCTCCTATATTGCTCCAACTAAAAAAGCAATGCTAACAAAAAATGGTGTTTACGAATATGATTATACAGTGATTGTAGGATCGCTTGATGAAATTAGAAGTACAGTTTATAAATTACATTTAGGGAATGCTGAAAAAAAATAAGCATTCTATAATTTTAATCAATATCCAACTTAAAATAGTTAACGCTTACCATACAGTTTTGTTCAAATGACTAGGAGAAAATATTACTTTTCAATTATTTTAATTTGTCTGTTTTCTTTTAAAATAATTGCGCAGCCAGCAAGTCGTAAAAATTTCGATGCCGATTGGAAATTTCATTTAGGTGATATTGCAGGAGCACAAGCTCCGGAATATAAGGATCTGTATTGGAGAAACTTGGACCTACCCCACGACTGGAGTATTGAGGGTAATTTTAAACCAGACAATCCTTCTACAAATTCTGGAGGAGCTTTACCAGGAGGTATTGGTTGGTATCGAAAAACATTTAAAGCGACTGATACAAAATCCAAACATTTCTTTATTATGTTTGATGGCGTCTATCAAAATAGTACCGTATGGATTAATGGTCATTACTTAGGTAATCGACCCTATGGGTATTCCACTTTTCAATATGATATGACGCCTTATTTAAAAGAAGGAACTAATGTGATTGCAGTAAAAGTGGATAATTCACTTCAGCCAAACTCAAGGTGGTACTCTGGTTCAGGAATCTATCGTCATGTATGGCTAACCACCACCTCTCCTATCCATATAAATCAATGGGGAACATTTGTAACTACACCTCAGGTTTCAGAAAAACAAGCGCAGGTAAATGTTGAGACTAGTATCACGAATGAGCAAGCTGAAAAAGCAACTATAAAAATTATATCCTCGATTGTAGATTTAAATGGAAAAAAAATAACCAGTCAAACACAAACAGAAAATATTGATTCCAAAGGACAAATAAAAATCAATACTACACTCAATGTAAACAACCCTTTGCTTTGGAGTATAGAAAAACCAACACTTTACAAATTAGTCAGTGAAATTTATCAAGGTCAAGAATTGAAAGAAAAATACTTTACGAGCTTTGGAATTCGATCGATCAAATTTAGATCAGATAGTGGATTATTTATTAACAATAAATATGTAAAAGTGTTAGGCGTATGCCAGCATCATGATTTAGGTAGCATTGGTGCTGCAATGAATACGCGCGCATTAACTCGTCAACTAGAGATTTTAAAAAGTATGGGATGCAATGGCATCCGGACGAGTCACAATCCGCCAGCGCCCGACCTGTTGGATCTTTGTGACAAAATGGGATTTGTAGTGATGGATGAAGCTTTCGATGTTTGGTACTTAGAAAAAATGAAATACGATTATCATATCTATTTCAAAGAGTGGCATGAGCGTGACTTAGCTGATATGGTACTCAGAGATCGTAATCATGCTTCTGTTTTTTTATATAGCATTGGCAATGAAATAGCTGAGAAAAATCATACCAAATATGGCGGTGCTGCCATTGCCAAAGAATTGGATAGTATCATAAAAAAATACGACCGTACTCGATATACCACCTCAGGTTTTGCAGGTGTTTGGAGAGCCGATACTACTTTTATGACAGACAAAGTGGATGTGATTGGTATAAACTATACGGTAGAACGTTATCCTGAAGAGAAAGCAAAACATCCAAATGGTTTTTTTATTGCGAGTGAAACAACTTCCTCTTTAAGCAGTAGAGGGATATATCATTTTCCCGCAGACTCGCCGATTGTAAAATCTCCTGATTTACAAAGTTCTTCTTTCGATAACCATTCTACCTCTTACGATAGGCCTTGGACAAATATCACTCAAACCACTTGGCGCGAAATAAAAAACACTCCTTATGTAGCAGGACTATTTGTATGGACTGG
>CANCRO010000040.1 GCA_947380605.1 Chitinophagaceae bacterium | reverse complement strand
ATCTCCTTAACTTTAAAGTGAATAAAAGATTCATCCAAGTATTTAATGAGTAATTCAGAAAATTAAACTTAAATAACTTCAATATGAATTGAAAACTTCTTTAATCAATTAATTATGCTTGACAGAAGACATTTTTTAAAAAATTCTACCTTATTAACGAGTGGTTTGTTTTTTGGCGATATACATTCTTTTGCTATTAAAAAAGCCAACAAAAGAAACTTTGGACTTTGTGTGAATACACAAACGCTTAATAATAATCCCGATTTTATCAATACTATTTCATCGAGTGGTATTAACGATGTATGGATGCCTTATTTTATAAATGGTTACTATCCTTATCCGATCGAAGATATTTTACTTTGGAAAAAAAGATTTGAAAAAAAAGGAATTGCGGTGAATATGGTAAGTGTTCCTTTCGGACATCCTGGTGGTTCCTTGGGTGATTCTAAAAATTATGATATCACGCCTCAAACATGGCCTAGACGAATTGATATTGAGGGGAAAAAATTTTCAGGAACTTCTGTTCATCCAAATGTAACTCAAGAAAATATTGGGGTTATTCAAAAAATACAAGCATCAGGATTTAATAAATTATTTCTCGATGACGATTTTCGATTAGCGGCATCACCTGGTAATATTGGAGGATGTTTTTGTGAAGAACATCAAAAGGAATTTTTGAATCAATATGGGTATCTAAAAAAAGATATGGAGGATTTACGAAATGACATTAAAAATAGAAATTTAAATTCATTGGTTAAAAATTGGATTGATTATAATTGTAATCAACTCAGTGCTTCTTTTAAGTCTCAACAGGCCGCTGCTCCTCAAGTTAAGTTGGGTATAATGGCAATGTATCTGGGTTCCGAAAAAGCAGGCATTCGATTAGAAGATTATAAAGATTCATTATTTAGGGTAGGAGAATTAATGTTTAGTGATAAAAATTTTTCTCCAGTAAAAGGTAAGACAGATGAATTATTTAGCTCCCTATTTCATCGCAGATTCGTAAAACCAACATTGGCATTTAGTGAAACAACCGCTTATCCTGCTAATCAATTGTCTGCTAAAAATATGGCGGCTAAGTTGCATATTTCAACAATCTCTGATGTAAGGAATACCATGATGATGAGTGGATTGGATCCATTTCCTTTCGGTCATTGGGCTACGCTAGCACCTGCAATAAAAAAAGTAGCCGCGATGCATGATAAAATCGCTGGTCAAAAATTAGCTGGTCCAATGAAGCATTTTTGGGGTACCCGCAGTAGGATGGTAGGGGATGATAAACCCTACAGTCTTTTTCTTGCTGCAGGAATACCTTTTGAGGTCAATGATACTCCGTCAACCGATGGCTGGACTTTCCTTTCAGACTTTGATGTTCAGGATGTTTCTTCTGGTGAGTTGAAATCTAAAGGAACTACTTTTATTTACGGTGCTAGTCAAGATAAAAAAATAAGTGGAGCTAGATTTGTTAAAGAAAATCTTCAGGAAATATTCTCATTCAAAAAGGAAATTATTCCATTATTAAAGGGTGTACCCTATGTTGAAGAAGATAAGCCAGTAGTATGTGCCTGGTATCCGAAAATAAATAAGGTTCTTTTATGGAACTTATCTGAAACCAAAGAATTATTTACATTGAAATTGGATCAAAAGATACAGACAATTGAAATTGGAGGTTTGGATGCTGAACTAATTTCTGTTTGATGTATCAGGAAGAGATTTAAATTGAATCTATTCAATATATTTACTTTGTCAACGCAATGAATTACCTAATCAATCAGTACAAATGAAAAAAAATCATCTCCTTATTTTTCTATTTATTATTTTTTCAATCACAGCATTTGCTCAACGTCCAGCACAAGGACCCATGTCTGACAAGGTTTTTAAACCTTTAAAAAATGGGTACCAACTGGTTTGGGAAGATGAATTTTTAGGGAATCAATTGGACCATACAAAATGGGCGGTTAGGGGAGTAGGACGTCGAGCTATCGCCTATGTTTCGGCGGAAGCAGTAAAAGTAGAAAATGGTGTATTGAAATTAGCTGCACTGAAAAGAGGAGATTCTATTTTGATCAGTGCGGTGGGAACTCAAGGACTGTTCATGCCGAAGTATGGATTTTATGAGTGTAGCGCTCAATTACAGCAATCACCGGGTGTTTGGGGTGCTTTCTGGTTACAATCCCCTAAACTATCAGAAGGTGATGATCCTCGTGTGAACGGTGCTGAAATAGATATCATGGAATTTTTTAAAAAATTAGGTCTTGATATTGTTTCTCATAATGTTCATTGGGGACCCTATGGTACTGGTCAACATACTACTCGTGGAATGCAGAGTTATCTTAAAGGTGTAAGCAAAGGATTTCACACCTTTGGTTTAGAGTGGACGCCTGAAAAATATAGCTTTTATGTAGATGGACTTAAATTCTATGAAGTGAGTTCGGGCGTTTCCCAAATTGAGGAGTATCTAATATTAAGTATGGAGATTCCAAACAATTTGGAAGAGATTAAAAAGACTGTTTTTCCCGATGAGTTTATCGTTGATTATGTAAGAGTTTATCAAAAGAAATAAACTCAATGGTAATTATTTAATCACCGAGAATTATTACTTTATTAATAGGCTTAATCATTAGTAATTGATCGCTTTATCAAGTTCTCTTTATTCAGTTTTTCTAGATTTCCTTTTTACTATTTTTTTATTGGTTTTATTTATATTTAATTTTTTATTAATGTATTTTAATTAATCAATAGAATGAAATCTTTGTTCTGGGAATTTAAAACTTCCTTTCATATTGAAATTACTCATTTATGCTATATATTTGAAAATAGGTACTTGTACTTTATTGTAAATTGTAAGTTATATGAAATCTAAGTTATTAATTGTAATTGCTGCGTTGGTAGTCTTTTCTGCGGGTTGGATTTTCTTTATGCGTTCTAAGGGTACTACTGCTGTTAATAAGATGCCTGATCAAGTAAGTTACAATTTCCATATTCGTCCGATATTATCTGATAAATGTTTTAAGTGTCATGGACCTGACAAGAATAAACGAGAAGCTGGTTTAAGATTAGATATACCCGATTCAGCTTTTGCACCTTTAAAAGAAACGAAAGGGGCTTTTGCGCTCGTACCTTATAAACCAGAAGAGTCTGAGCTTTATAAGCGTATATCCTCTACCGATACTGCCTATCAGATGCCCACTCCATCCTCTCATTTAGGCATATTGTCTTCTTATGAAATCGCCCTTTTTAAAAAATGGATTAATCAAGGTGCTAAATATGAAAAGCATTGGGCTTTTGTTAAACCCGTAAAAGCACCTTTACCTTCTATTGATCACAAAGAAAAAGCAGTTAACGAAATCGATTATTTTGTTTTTAGTAAGCAAGAACAAATGGGGCTTACAAACAATGAAGAATCTGATAAAGAAAGACTGTTAAAACGTGTATCACTGGATCTAACAGGCTTACTGCCTTCTGAAAAATTGATGGATCAATTTACTGCAAACCAAAGCAGCAATGCTTATGAGACTGCAGTTGATCAATTATTAGCTTCACCCACTTTTGGTGAAAAAATGGCCGTTCATTGGTTAGATATCGCTCGCTATTCTGATAGTTATGGATATCAAGATGATAATGTACGAACTCAATGGGCTTGGCGTGATTGGGTAATTCATGCTTTCAATAAAAATTTACCGTATAACGATTTTCTAACCTGGCAAATTGCAGGTGATATGCTTCCTAATTCAACCAAGGAGCAAATGCTTGCCACCGCTTTCTTCAGAAATCATAAGTATACCGAAGAGGGTGGTATCATACCTGAAGAATATAGAATTGAATATATTATTGATAAAACAAAAACCTTTACAAAAGGTGTTTTAGGTTTAACAGCTGAATGTGCACAATGCCATGATCATAAGTATGATCCTATTTCTCAGAAAGAGTATTACCAAATGTTTGCATTTTTTAATAATACAAAAGAAGTAGGATTTGAAGGGGATGTGAGTACTTCGAAGCCCGCCAAATCTCCTATTTTAACGATCACAGATGATGACTCAAAAAGTGTTTTAAATTTTATTAATAAAAAGGATACGGGAAATTTGTATGTATCGGTTATGGGAGAAAATGATACGCTACGTAGAACCTATATTCTAGAACGAGGTGTATATGACCACCCTTCAACTGAGGTTTTTCCTTCAACCATAAAGTCTGTATTGCCTTTTGATACCATCAACAATCAACGTAATAGGTTAGGCCTTGCTGCTTGGACAGTCAATAAGGATAATCCACTGACATCAAGAGTTTTTGTCAATCATATTTGGCAAGAAATTTTTGGAAGAGGCTTGGTAAAAACTGCGGGCGATTTTGGTATGCAAGGTGAATTACCTACCCATCCTGAATTACTAGATTGGTTAGCGGTAGACTTTATGGAACATGGTTGGAATATTAAACGCTTAATAAAGCAGATTGTATTATCTGCAACTTATCGTCAATCCTCTAAAGTAAACCCTGACAATTATAATAGAGATCCTGAAAATATTTATCTTACTCGTGCACCTCGTCAAAAAGTGAAAGCTGAATTTGTTCGAGATATTGTATTATCAGGAAGCGGCTTGTTGGTTAATACCATTGGCGGACCTAGTGTTAAACCTTATCAACCTAAAGGTCTTTGGGAGTTAGCAAGCTCTGGTAGAGGTGAATTAAAAACGTATAAGCAAGATAAAGGCGATGCACTTTATCGTAGAGGTATGTATACTTTTATTAAGTTAACGGTTCCTCCTCCTAGCATGATTTTGTTTGATGCAAGTAATCGTGATCAATGTGAAGTAAAACGTTCTCAAACCAATACTCCTCTCCAAGCACTGATGATGATGAATGACCCCACTGTCTTAGAAGCCTCTCGTGTATTGGCTCAAAGGCTGATGAAAGAAAATTTATCTCCTGAACTTAAAATTAAAACTGCCTTTAGAAGAATTATTTGTAGAATACCAGGCGCTAAAGAAAATGAAATTCTAAAAACTTATTATGAAGATCAGTTGAAGCAATTTCAACAAAAACAATTGGATGCTACTGCTACTTTGCATGTTGGAGAATATCCATTTGCAGAAAACTTAGATATGAATACTACTGCGGCATTGATGAAAGTAATTAATATGATTTATAACATGGAAGAGGCAATAATAAAATCTTAATTATGAACAAAGAATTATTAGAGTATAGCCTTAATTTTAATAGAAGGCGTTTTCTATCAAAAATGAGTTTGGGAATAGGAAGTGTAGCATTGGGCTCACTGCTAATACCTGATTTATTTGGTGAAAAAAATCCTGAGGATATGCTCCTTGCAGGCTTGCCCCATTTTGCTCCTAAGGCAAAGAGAATTATTTATCTTTTTCAAAATGGCGCACCTTCACAATTAGATTTGTTTGACTACAAGCCAAAGCTTCAGGAAATGTTTGGTCAAGATCTTCCTGAATCTATTCGCAATGGTCAAAGGCTAACGGGAATGACTGCTGGGCAGAAAAAATTTCCTTTAGCAGGATCAGTTTTTAATTTTAACCAGCATGGCAAGGCAAGAACTTGGATGAGTGAAATACTTCCGCATACGGCTAAAGTAGTGGATGAATTGTGCGTGATTAAAAGTATGTATACTGAAGCAATTAATCATGATCCAGCACTTACCTTTTTACAAACAGGAGCCCAGGTTGGGAATAGGCCTAGTATGGGTTCTTGGTTGAGTTATGGATTAGGAAGCGAGAATAAAAATTTACCTGCTTTTTGTGTTTTATTATCTAAAGGAAAAGGTAATGGGCAGGGTGTTTATTCAAAACTATGGTCGAATGGTTTCCTAGATTCCGTTCACCAGGGTGTTCAATTTAGTAGTGGAGACAGTCCTGTTTTATATTTAAATAATCACGAAAGTATCAATAAGGCTGACCGCAGAAAAATGTTAGATAAATTGGAGCAATTGAATGCCGAAACATTTAATCAATCGGGCGATCCTGAAGTGAATGCCAAAATCCAACAATATGAAATGGCTTATCGCATGCAAACTGCTGTACCAGATATTACAGATGTAAGTAAAGAGCCTGATGATATTGTAAAATTATATGGACCGGATTGTTTGATACCTGGCACCTTTGCAGCCAATGCCTTGCTGTCAAGAAAATTATCTGAAAATGGTGTTCGTTTTGTTCAATTATATCACCAAGGTTGGGACACTCATGGAAATCTTCCTAATGAAATGCGCGGTCAATGTATGGATACCGATCAAGCATCAGCAGCCTTAATTACTGATCTAAAACAAAGAGGTTTACTCGATGAAACATTAGTGATTTGGGGTGGTGAATTTGGTAGAACTAATTATTGTCAGGGTGATTTTAGTAAAGAGAATTATGGAAGAGATCATCATCCAAGGTGCTTTAGTATCTGGATGGCTGGAGGTGGTGTAAAGCCTGGTTCTTATGGTGAAACAGATGAATTTGGATATAATATTATTGAAAATCCTGTTCATGTAAATGATTTCCATGCAACTATTTTGCACTTGATGGGATTAGATCATGAGAAACTTACTTACAAGCATCTTGGTCGAAGATATAGGCTAACTGATGTGGGTGGAAAAGTGGTTCAGGGGCTGATTAGTTAATTTTTAATGTTAGAGTATTGCTAACCTTCATTGATAATTTTTTATTGTGTTAGGTATTTTTATTTTTTAAAATTCAATTGTATGCAACGCAGATCATTTATAAGAAATTCTTCCTTGGGAACGATAGGTTTTCTATCTCAACCTTCTTTTCCTTTTTTAGAGGATCCCTTGCTTGGTCATAATAACAAGCGTTATCGTTTGGATACCAAATGGAGCAAGGCAGATGTTGCAACTAATCCTGTAAATGATTGTCACGAGATGGTGCAGGATAGTAAGGGAAGAATTATTTTGTTGACCAATGAAGTTAAAAACAATGTCATCATTTATGATAAAGCGGGTAAGTTATTAACTACTTGGGGGCACGAATATCCTGGTGCTCATGGATTGACCCTGTTCAATGAAAATGGAACGGATGTATTATTTATCTGTGATAATAGTCGTCATCAAGTAATTAAAACTACCATTGATGGAAGAGTATTGTTAGTGTTAGATTATCCAAAAGAAACTGGTCAATATACTAAAGCAGCGGAGTATGTTCCTACAGAAACTGCTATCGCTCCTAATGGAGATATTTATGTAGCAGATGGATACGGAAAAGATTTTATAATACATTACGATTCAAAGGGGCGCTATATTAATCATTTTGGTGGCAAAGGTCCTGAAGCTAAACAGCTTTCTAACGCTCATGGTATTTGTGTAGATCAACGAGATCCACTACATCCATGCTTGATTGTAACTTCTAGACAGCAAAATGCATTTAAACGATATACCTTAAACGGAGTTTATATTGACACTATTCCTTTACCTGGTGCATGGGTTTGTCGTCCAGTGATTAAAGGAGATTATTTGTATGCTGCAGTTTTACAAACTAATACACTGCAAGGCAAACAATCGGGTTTTGTTACTATTCTAGATAAAAACTTTACGGTAGTATCTAATCTTGGAGGATCTCAGCCGCAATACGTAGATCACAAGCTCGATGAAATGTATCAGACTGCTAAGTATTTTCAATATCCTCATGATGTTTGTGTCGATGATGAGGAAAACTTGTATGTTGCTCAGTGGAATTCTGGTAAAGTGTATCCTTACAAATTATCGCCAGTTATCTAATGCGTACTTTATTCAATATTTTTATTGCTTTGGTATTTTGCCAAATCAGCATTGCACAAAAATCTGTTCAACTGGCACCTGCTTTGTTGAAATACTCCTCCGTATTTTTTAAAGATGCAGCTAAAGTGGAAATGAAATTTGCTCAAGAGGGAGCCAATATTTATTATACTTTGGATGGACAGCTTCCAACAGAAAAGAGTACAATTTATAAAAAGCCTATCAAGATTAATAAAAATTTGACGACCCTGCAAGTGATGACTTCTGGTCCAAGTTTTTTACCTTCTGAAATTATTTCTACCACTTTTATAAAAGATGGATTGCCCATTCAGTCAGAACAGCATAGTGCTCCTAATGAAAAATATCAGGGAAACGGTCCCCTTACTTTATTTGATAATGAAGGAGGTATTTTAAATATGAAATCGCCTACTTGGATTGGCTACCAACAGGATACTATTGAAATTTTGGTAGAATTGAAATCTGCTAAAAAGGTGCAGTCTGTTTTAATTGATTTTTTACAGGATTATAAAAATTGGGTCTTTTTACCTCAACTGATTAGTGTAGATTATTTGAATGCGGATACAAAACAATTTGAATCTTTCGTCGAAAATAGTTTTGAATTAAATAAAACAATGGTTGCACCTGAATGCAGACCCATTATGTTGGCATCAGCAAGTAAAATAGTAACCAATCAATTAAAAATAAAGTTGTACGGCATTAGAAATTTACCTGATTGGCTTCCAGGAAAACGTAGACATGGATGGATTTTCTTAGATGAAATAAAAGTTTATTAAAATGATGCAAAGATTTAAAACCTATTTATATAATGCCAGCTTTGCATTGAATTGTTTGTTGGTATTTCTTTTAATTTTTGAGAAAGGTTTATTGGTTCCTTCTTGGGTACAGCCAATCGGTCGATTACATCCGATGCTTTTGCATTTTCCTATTGTATTATTGGTTACTTGTATTTTTTGGGAATTTTTTTCAGGACTTAAATTGTCCCTTAAAACAGATCAAACGGTAATAGGAGATAGTCTTTTGTTAATCACTGCACTTACTTCAGTAATGAGTGCATTGATGGGTTTATTGCTTTCTAAAGAAGATGGTTATGAACAAGATATTCTTTTTTGGCATAAGTGGGGTGGAGCATTCATTTCATTGTTATCAATTTTATGGTATGTATTTAGAGAATCTATTCGAAATACTAAATTAGTATTAGGGGTTACTTCTATAACAGCTTTGGTTGTAATTATTATAACCAGTCATTTAGGTGCAAGTGTTACCCATGGAGAAAATTTTGTGTTAGCTCCTGTAATGAAAGAAAAAAAATCACCGATTGTATTATTTGAAGATGCCGTTATTTATACCAATATGGTGCAACCTATTTTACAAGCTAAATGTATCAGTTGTCATAATGATGGAAAGGCTAAAGGTGGATTGGTAATGGAAACATTTGCCCAATTATTGAAAGGTGGCAAAAATGGTGTTCTATGGGATTCTACTCAAAATGATTTTGGTATGCTATTGAGTCGTATACATTTACCGCTAGATGATAAAAAGCATATGCCACCAAGTGGTAAACCTCAGCTTACAGAAGAGGAGGCTAAAATTCTTTATTATTGGATACATAGTGGTGCTAGTGCAACCGCTAAGGTGATTAATTTACCTGCAACTGATACGCTAAGTTTACTTGCAAAGTCTTTATTTAATACGGTTGAAACTGATCAGTATACTTTCAAAGCTGCCGATGAAAATACGGTGAAAACCTTGAGTAATAATTATCGCTTTATTACACCTTTATCAATTAACTCTCCAGCATTAGGAGTTGAATTTTTTGGTGCCTCTCAATTTAAAGCAGAACAACTCAAAGAAATACTTCCATTAAAAGAACAGATTGTAACGCTGAATTTGAATAAGATCCCCATCACTGATGCAGACTTAGCTACTATTGCTCAATTTACCAATCTGCGTAAACTTAATTTGTCTTTTACTAATATTAAAGGAAATGGTTTGTCATCACTTACTCAATTGAAATCATTAAAACAGCTTTCATTATCGGGAACAGGAGTAGATATGACCAGCCTAGGAGCTTTATCTTCTTTGTCTAAATTGACTGAATTAATTATTTGGAGTACGCCTGCTCAAAATCAAAATTTAGCTACTCTCCAAAATCAATTAAAGAATACAAGAATTGAAACCGGTTTTTCAGGTGATACGGTAGTGATTAAATTAAATCAACCAATTATTGAAAATGAAGAATTGATTTTGATGGAGCCCACCAAACTTAGATTGAAACATTATGTAAAAGGAGTTGAAATGCGCTATACAATTGATGGAACTGATCCTGACAGCATTTTATCACCGTTATATAAAGGAGATTATTTAATGGATAATACCTTAACCTTGAAGGTGAAAGCTTTTAAAGTTGGCTGGCAAAGTAGTGAAGTGGTGGAGAGGACATTTTTTAAACCTGGTGCAAAAATTGACTCTATTAGTTTATTGAAACCATCAGAACAAGATCCTTACAAAAAGTTCAGTGCATCCATTTTAATTGATACTAAAAAAGGAGAGGATAAAGATTTTTCAAATGGCAAATGGATGGGTTTTAAAGATCAGCCAATGGAGATTCTCATTTATTTAAAAGATCCTATTGATGTTTCTTCTGTTTCCCTGAGTACACTTGTAGCTATTAATAGCAATATTTTCCCTGCTCAGCAAATCCAAGTTTGGGCTGGTAATAATCCTAGAAGTTTACGAATGATTAAAAAAGAAATACCTGTTCAACCAGAAAAACCTGCACCTACGTATACGAAAGGAGTACAAATTTCATTTAAACCGATCAAGGCCAACTATTTAAAAGTAGTATTAATTCCTGTTCATAAATTACCCATGTGGCGAAGCCCTAAAGGGTATAAAGGTTGGGTATTTGTAGATGAGGTATTTTTAAATTAATTACAGTTTAGCGGTAGAATTTTCAAAAATTTGCATAGATAATCATACTAACCAGCTACTACTTTCATTTCTATTGAGACCGCTTTTGTACTTTTGCCAAAATCTTATGCATGGATATTGAATTGGATATTTCTTGGAAAAAGCTTTTGCAAGACGAGATTGGTCAATCTTATTTTTTGTCTATTATTGATTTATTAAATACTGAGCGAGCAGATGGAAAAATAATTTTCCCACAAAGGGAATTGGTATTTAATGCTTTTAATAAAACATCATTTGATAACCTAAGAGTGGTGATATTGGGCCAGGATCCTTATCACAATCCAGGTCAGGCTCACGGACTTAGTTTCTCCGTTCCTGTTGGAACAAAACCACCTCGTTCACTTATCAATATTTTCAAAGAAATTCAATCAGATATAGGAGTGGAGATGCCATTGGAATATGGAAACTTAACCCATTGGGCAGAGCAAGGGGTTTTATTATTGAATGCTTTTTTAACGGTAAGATTGAACGAGCCAGCTAGTCATGCTAAAATTGGCTGGATGGATTTTACAGATGCAGTAATCAAAAAAATTTCTGACAATAAAAAGGGAATTATATTTTTATTATGGGGTAATTTTGCTCAGCAAAAACAAGCATTGATTGATGAGGATAAGCATTTTTTGCTGATGGCAGCTCATCCTTCACCATTTAGTGCTAATAGAGGATTTTTTGGTTGTAAACATTTTTCAAAAACAAATGAATTATTGATTCAGCAGGGCTATTCACCCATTGATTGGAAATTGTTTACACCCACTCAACAACAAATTAAATTTAGCAATGAAGGATAATAAAACTGAAAACAAGCAGTCTAATAAAGTACTTGATTTTTTATTGAATATGTTTGGTCGTTTTTGGGCACTGTGGGGTTTAGTTAGTTTCGTAGTTAGCTTCTTGATTATTTTTTTACCATCCATGTTGGCTTATTTAATACCTGGTAAAAAAGGACAGGATTATTTTATCTGGGTTTCTAGATGTTGGATGAGAACTTGGTTGTATGTAGTGGGTTGCCCAGTAAAAGTTAGCGGAAAAGAAAATTTCAAAAAAGGGGAGACCTATGTCATTGTCTATAATCACAATGCACTGATTGATGTACCCTTATCTGCTCCCTTTGTTCCAGGTGGCAATAAGACGATTGCAAAATCATCATTTGCTAAAGTTCCAATTTTCGGTTGGTTTTATAAAAGGGGTTCGGTGTTAGTGGATAGAAAAAATGATCAAAGTCGTCGAAAAAGTTTAGAAGTGATGCGCTCTGTATTGCAAAAGAATATCCATATGTGCATTTATCCAGAAGGAACGCGTAACCGAACGGATCAACCTCTTAAACCCTTTTATGATGGTGCTTTTAAGTTAGCCATTGATGCAAAAAAGGATATTATGCCTTGTGTTATTTTTGGAACCAAGGAAGCTATGCCGATTAATAAAGGGTTTTATTTAGTTCCCAAAAGGTTGGAAATGCATTTTTTGACCCCTGTAGCTTCTATTGATTGTAAACCTTCGGATTTAAAAGATAAGGTTTTTGATATAATGAGGGATTATTATGTAAAAGGCGAAGAAACCGTCTAATGAGTATTTTTTATAATTAATTTAAATAAAAAGTAATTAAAAGCGATGCTTAACTTTTAGTCAACCCTCAAAGGATTTAATAAAAATTTATGAACAATAAAAGATACCTGTTAACCTACCTGATTTTTCTTTTAACGGGTGTATTTTATTTTCCTTTACAAGCTCAGCAAAAAAATTACACTCATCGTGCTAACTTTTCGGGCGAATGGAAATCCAAAGAGCCGATAAGTATGGGTGGAAATATTTTTTGTGCTTTTATAGTGGGTGACCGAATGAATTCTAAAACAATGAAAATATTTGATCAGGCAGATTTACTAACCATAGATATACCTAGCCCATCTCCTGATAAAGCGCTAGTTAGAATCCAGGAGAAAATAGTATTCGATGGTAAAGAAAGTGAAATTAATTATGGACCGGGAATAGGAAAGAAGTTTATAGTAAAATTGTCGGCTGACGGACAAACTATTACTATTAACTCAATTGCACACCAGAAACAAGTCATTCATTACGTAAAAGAGGTCTGGAAGCTGAGCAAGGAGGGTAAGTCAATTACGGTTCACGCAATTGCAAAATCAAACGTATGGGGTGAAGAGCGTTCTTGGAAGACCGTATTCGATAAAGCTAATTAGTAATAGCTAATCTTGTTTCTTTCCTTTTCAGCTTTTTAGCTAGAACGTGATTTGAATCCAGTCCGCCACCGACGGATATAAATCCAACAGTATTAATAGGAATAATTATAAATAGCCCTTTTTCATCTATTCTGTTAAAAAACACTTGAAAATGAGCTGTTATTTTGATGGATGAGCTCAATTTTGTGAATATTCATAAAATAGAAGTACCGTATTTGTTTTTTTATTACCTTTGCCGCCCGAAAAAGAAAGTTCTTTTTCACACATTTCCCACAAGGCTCTACAAGTTCCCGTCTGTTCGGGGCGCCAGCAGGGAGTAACTATAATAAGTTATTAAATGCCAAAAGTAAAAACAAACTCAAGCGCAAAAAAGCGTTTTAAAGTTACCGGTACAGGGTTAATTACCTATCAAAAGCCCTTCAAACGTCACATCTTAACCAAAAAGTCAAAAAAACGCAAGCGTGTTATGAGAAAGGACGGTATGGTTCATTCTACTAACCATGATTTCGTATTGCGATTATTGCGCCTAAAAGGGTAATTTTTCAAAAAATTATTGGGTTTTAATCTAAAAATTAACATTTCAAAAAATTAAGATATGCCACGTTCAAAAAATGCAGTTGCATCTAGGGCTAGAAGAAAAAGAGTACTAAAAGCAGCTAAAGGATATTACGGAAAACGTAAAAATGTATATACCGTTGCCAAAAACGTAATGGAAAAAGGGTTAACGTATAGCTACGTTGGCCGTAAATTAAAAAAACGCGAATACCGTACTTTATGGATCGCTCGTATTAATGCTGCCGTAAGGGCGGAAGGTATGACTTACAGTGAATTTATTCATAAATTGGCTGTAAAGAATATCGATATTAATCGTAAAGTTTTGGCAGATTTGGCCATGAACGAACCAGAAAGTTTCAAAAGTTTAATAGCTCAGGTTAAATAGTGAATGAGTCAATGAGTAGCTTGGATAAATTCAGCATTCACCTTATTACTTTTAAACTATAAAATTACCTTCCGGGTGTGATCATGTCGCACCCGGTTTTTATTTATTAAATGTATCATTGAATTACATTTGCATTAAATTAAAACCCATTTACGGAAATGAATAACATGAATAATACTTATGCCGATTTGGTGGACCAAACTTTTAATTTTCCCCAGGAAGACTTTAAAGTGGTAGATGAGTATTTACAATACAATGGACAAGATATAAAGGCTTTAATTGATAAATATGGCACTCCGCTAAAACTTACCTATTTGCCTAAAATTGGTAAACAAATAAAAAAGGCGAAAGAGATGTTTGCTACGGCTTTCAAAAAACATAGTTATGAAGGCAAATACAATTATTGTTATTGTACAAAAAGCTCCCATTTTTCTTTTATAGTGGAAGAGGCTTTAAAAAATGATATTCATTTAGAGACTTCCTATGCTTATGATATTGATATCGTTAATAAATTATACGCAAGAAGGAAGATCAATAAAGACACTTTTATTATCTGTAATGGCTATAAACAAAAACCCTATACCACAAGGATTTCAAGGTTATTAAATAGTGGCTTTAAAAATGTAATACCCATACTAGATAATAAAGAAGAGTTAAAGGCGTATAAATCAGTGAAGACTCCCTTTAAATTAGGTATTAGAGTGGCCGCTGAAGAAGAACCTAACTTTCCTTTTTATACCTCTAGATTGGGCATGAGGGCTAAGGATGTTTTGGAATTTTATGTAGATGAAATAGAGGGGATGGAACATAAGTATCAATTAAAAATGCTGCATATCTTTTTAAATAAAGGGATTAAAGATGATATCTATTATTGGAGTGAACTAAATAAAGTAATCAATCTTTACTGTCAGCTGAAAAAAATATGTCCCGAATTGGATTCTATTAATATTGGCGGTGGTTTTCCGATCAAGCATTCACTTGGTTTTGATTACGACTACCAGTTTATGATTAATGAAATTGTAAGAAATATTAAAGTGGCATGTAAACGTAATAAGGTTAAAATGCCTAATATTTTTACAGAGTTTGGGAGTTATACAGTAGGAGAGAGTATGGCCCATATCTATAGCGTAATTGGTGAGAAGATGCAGAATGATAGAGAAATATGGTACATGATTGACTCTTCTTTTATCACTACTTTACCAGATACCTGGGGGATTGGAGAAAAATTCTTGATGTTGCCCATTAATAAATGGAACGAGGAATATCAGCGGGTAACCCTAGGCGGCATCACCTGTGATAGCCACGATTATTATGACTCAGAAGAACATATCAATGAAGTGTTTCTACCTAAACTTACTAATGGAGAACCTTTATATGTTGGTTTTTTTCATACAGGCGCTTATCAAGATCAAATAAGTGGATATGGAGGAATTAAACATTGCTTAATTCCTTCTCCCAAGCATATTATATTAGGTCATGATAAAAATGGTAAATTGGTGGATTGGGTTTATGCAAAAGAGCAGTCAGCACAAAGTATGTTGAAAATTTTAGGATATTAAAATGATTTGTATAAATAGGAAAGGATGGCAATTAGCCATCCTTTTTTTTAGTATTTTTCTAAACAGTAATTATTTCTTTTTAACCCTATATTTTTTGTTGACCTTAGGATTATTAAAATATTCATCTAATTGCTTACTATTCAATTTTTCATCTGAAAAAGGAATGTCAATTAATTGAATTTGCATTTGTTTAATTTCATCTTTTATTTTCTTCTCCTTCTGTAAAATTTCAGGATCTCTATCACCCACCAGTACATTGTCTTTTAAAAGATATTCTAACCTTTTAATACTATTCCTAATTAGTAAAGCTGTATTTTGATCAGAGGTTACATTCGGAGCGGTGGCTTCTTTTACTGGCACCAATGCTACACCAATACTGGGTAAAATTTTACCGACAGTTTTTTGGTCAGTATTAGGAAGTGATGAGAAAACAGTTCCTCCTAAACCCGTAGCAGCAGAACCCAAGTCAAACGCCGTTCTATTCTTTTTTGTTTTTTTAATTTTTTCGTCTGTCAGTTTGAAACTACTTTTTAACTGAACTATGTAATTCGTTACTTGTTTTCTAAGTTCTTCAAATTCAATTACTCTTTGTGGATAGTTGATATTGTCTTTTACATAAATTCTAATGGTAGTAGTATCTCTAATATTAAATTTGGTGATCCCTATAAAAAATAATTCCAGCATTTTTATCTTCTCCTTGTCATTATCTTTTATAAAATCGAAAGGGATAAACCAGGTGTATTCATCATTACATTTAGTTACACTAGTTAGTGATTTTGCTGGATAGTTACTGAAATAAGTAATTTCATCAATGGGAAAACTTCCATTATCGCATTGTAGTTTAAAATTAATGGTATCCCCTTCATCTGCATAAACTACATTGGTTATCGTTGGTTTAATTACTGAAGGGATAATCTCAGTATTAAAAAATAGGAGACTAAAAGAAGTATCGATATGCTCGAGCGGATTGTTTAAATTTTGTATCCCAATTTTTACTTTATACTCGTAATCATATTTTAATTTCCCAGAAAGAAAAAATGATTTGTCAGCTTTGAAAGTTAATAAGCCGGTTTCTCTGTTAATTTTTACACCTATGGGAGAATTTTTTAAATACCAATAATATTGAGAAGGGTCTTCCTTGTTTATTTCAAAATCATACGTTAACGTCGAATCAACATGGAGGGTGAAATAAGGATTAATATTTTTAATTCTCAATAGGGTATCCGTATTGATTACGACCTCCTTAATGGTTGAATCAGTTAAAATCTGAGCCTGCAAAGAAATAGAAAAAACAAAAAATAGCGCCGTAAGGATGCTTTTATTAATACCCATGATGTTGATTGTATTCAGAATAATAAAATTACAAGTTTTTAATATAAAAATTTGCACTCATCAAAAGATTCTTCTGTTTTTAACTATTTGTATGCAAATTCATCCAATGGTTGTAAATATGACAATAGTTTGAGTGGTTAAATTTTTATTATTCAATTGAAAACTTAGTCGCTTAATTGGATTGAAGTGTGTAAATTTGTATTTCTAATAAAAAATTTTATTATATGTATCCAGCAGAAATTGTACTCCCAATGAAAGAGGAGTTAACAGAAAATGGTTTTGAAGAAATGTTGACCGCTTCGGAAGTCGATGAGAAATTATCAAGCGAAGGAACCACGCTAGTGGTGATTAATTCTGTTTGTGGCTGTAGTGCAGGTACTGCGCGCCCAGGAGTTTTAATGGCTGTTCATAATAGTGAAAAGAAGCCGAAATTATTAACGACTAGCTTTGCAGGCTTTGACATAGATGCAGTAAAAAAAATCAGGGAACATCTTTTGCCCTATCCTCCCTCATCTCCATCAATCGCCTTATTTAAAAATGGCCAATTGGTTCATTTTATTGAAAGACATAGTATAGAAGGAAGAAGTGCTCAAATGATCGCTGCAAACCTTATTGGAGCTTTTGAAGAGCATTGCAACTAAATTATATTTTAAATCAGCAATAGATTAAGGTTAATCCTGCAGTTCAAAGCTGCAGGATTTTTCATTCACTTTATTGCTATTAACTTACTTTAGCAATTGCTTAAAATTCTTGAAAATCATCCCTTTACTCTCAAGGTAAGCGGAGCGTTAAATCGGTATATTTGAATATCTTGCAGTACATATATTAAATTCATATTATAATGTATCCTAATTTATATTACCTAGTTAAAGACTTATTTGGTGTAGAGTGGGAATTGCTTAAAATTCTAAACACATTTGGATTAATGGTTGCCTCAGGTTTTATAGTGGCTGCTGTGGTGATCAATAGTGAATTGAAGCGAAAAGAGAAACAGGGACTTCTTTTTCCTAGGGAAGAATATATTACTATGGGAAAACCAGCCTCTTTATTTGATTTATTGATCAATTTTGTTGTTGGATTTGGCTTTGGGTTTAAATTTTTAGGTTTAATAATAAATAAGCCTGCCGAAATTAGTCCTCAAACCTATATTTTTTCTTCCGAAGGGAGTTTTATTGGCGGATTATTACTTGCTATCCTGCTTACTGGATTGAAGTGGTGGGAAAAGGATAAGCAAAAATTAAAAACTCCTGAAAAAAGAAGTATTCGTATTTGGCCTCATGATAGAGTAGGTGACATCGTAATTATCGCTTTAATTTTTGGTATTTTAGGAGCTAAACTCTTTGATAATCTGGAGAACTGGGATGATTTTATTGCTCATCCAATCGATAGAATCTTTTCTGCAGGTGGATTAACCTTTTATGGAGGTTTAATTTGTGCTGGTGTAGCTATTTGCGTTTTCGCTGTTAAAAAGGGCATTAAACTAATCCATCTTATAGATTCGATTACTTTAGCCATGTTACTAGCCTATGCAGTTGGTCGAATCGGTTGCCAATTATCGGGAGATGGTGACTGGGGAGTTTATAATAGTGTCTATATCACAGATAGTAGCGGTAAGGTGGTACCAGCTCAAAAAGGGGCATTTGAAGCTCAATTAGAGCTCCATAAGACCTATTTCTTAGATGGAATGGTAACTGATCCTGGCAAAAACTCTTCCACTTATGTTACGGATAGGAAGAGTTCTAGTCTTCAACTGGTTCCTCGAATTAAGGTAAAGGCTTATTCTTTTATACCTAATTGGATGGTAGCCTATAATTACCCTCAAAATGTAAATAATGACGGTATCTTAATTCCAGGTAATACAGAGGATCATAATAGAGTACTACCACTTCCGGTTTTTCCTACTCCTTTTTATGAAACCGTCATTTGTACTTTGTTATTCCTAATCCTTTGGGTATTCAGGACAAAGATTAAAACTGCTGGAACAGTTTCTGGTATTTACTTCATTGTCAATGGATTAGAAAGATTTGTTGTAGAAAAAATTAGAGTAAACAATCAGTATCATTTTTGGGGAATTCATCCCAGTCAAGCTGAAATTATTTCATTTTGTTTGATCCTATTTGGACTTTTTATTCTTATTAAAGTTCAATTAAAGGCTGCAGCTACTAATGAAGGGTAAATCAATATTTACCTAATTGTATCTGTAATTAAGGTTTTTTATGGTGACTTTTAAATGAGCTTTTTTATATTTGTATCTCTTTAAAAATTAATTTTTTTCTTATGCCATCATTTGACTTTGCCAGTAAGGTTGATTTACAAACCCTTGATAATGCGATCAATACCGTTAGTAAGGAAATAACTAATCGATTCGATTTTAAGGGGTCACACGTTGTAATAGAATTGAATAAAAAGGAATTTAAGGTAAATCTGGAAGCAGACAGCGAAATGAAGCTTAACCAGATTACTGATGTCCTGATTAGTAGGAGTATGAAACAGGGTTTGGCTGCTGAGATTTATGATTTGAGTAAAGAAGCCCATCAAAGTGGCAAAGTAGTCAAAAAAGAAGTGGTCGTTAGAAACGGGATAAAGCAGGAAGATGCCAAGAAAATTGTGAAATTAATTAAGGATAGTGGACTTAAAGTGCAAGTAGCAATAATGGATGATATTATCCGGGTGACGGGCAAAAAAATTGATGATTTACAGGATGTAATTCAGGCATCTAAGAGCTGGAATATTGGAATTGCACTTCAGCAAACTAATATGAAGAGCTAATTGCCTTAATTTATACTTGTATTTTGGTTAATTAATTAAATAGGCCTACATTTGCACTCTTAAAAAATAGCATGGCAAAATCCATGCACAAACATTTATAATTATGAAAAAAGATTTGCATCCAAAGAATTATCGTTTTGTGATTTTCAAAGACATGAGTAATGGTACTACTTTTCTAAGTCGTTCTACTGCTAACTCAAATGAAACAGTGAAACACGAAGACGGAAATGAATATCCTGTAATTAAATTGGAGATTTCTAATACTTCTCATCCATTTTATACTGGTAAGAATGTATTGGTTGATACTGCAGGTCGTATTGATAAATTCAAAAAACGTTACGAAAAGAAAGCAGGAGTTTAATTTATTCCTGATACTAATTTTCTATAATTTATTTCCCTTCGGTTTACCGGAGGGATTTTTTTTAGTACAAGTCAGAACAGTATATCACCACTCATTACATGATTTTATTTTTATTTGATTAATTTTGAATGGTGAAAATAATACTGGATGATACCAAAGTAAAGCAGGCCTTGTATCCTTTTACAGCCAATCGGCATGCAGCGGATATCAGAATTGGTATTTTGACTATCAGAGAAAAATGGTCTTTTTTACATCGATTTCAAGTTGAAACAGCTAGTGGCTCTTTTTTTCTAGATAATCATTCTGACCAAAACAGTTCCGTAGCAATTTTTGACGCTAATCTAATCCCTACGCTAGATTGGCTGAATGGCTTAGCATTTCCAGTTGCTAGTAAAAATATTGTAGAGGGCGATTCAATCAGACAATTAAATTATCCTTGGCAAATATTTCAATATAATGATTGGGCCATTCGGAAGGATTTTGAAATGATTACTAATGGAAGACGTTCTCAATCGATTTCTCCTTCTAATCGTGTTATAGGCAATGAAAATATCTTCTTGGAGGAAGGTGCAAAGGTTGAGCATACTATTTTAAATGCATCTACTGGTCCAATTTATATTGGTAAAAATGCTGAGATAATGGAAGGTTGTATGGTTCGTGGTCCATTTGCCTTGTGTGAAAGCGCAGTTTTGAAAATGGGTACAAAGGTATATGGAGCTACTACAATCGGTCCTTTTTGTGTAGCTGCTGGTGAAATTAAAAATTCAGTACTCTTTGATCATAGTAATAAGGCACATGATGGTTATTTAGGGGATAGTGTAATTGGATCTTGGTGTAATTTAGGAGCCGGAACGACTAATTCAAATCTTAAAAACACAGCAGGGCAGGTAAAAGTGTGGTTTAATGCGGCCAACGAATATGTTGAAGTAGGAGATAAGTGTGGACTTTTAATGGGTGATTATAGTAGATCGGCTATTAATACCTCTTTTACTACTGGTTCTGTGATAGGTTTGTGTTGTCATATTTTTGGAGAGCATTTTCCGCCAAAATGGGTAAGTAATTTTACCTGGGGAAAAGAAAGGTATATTTTTAATAAACTGTTAGTTGATATCAATAACTGGAAAAAATTGAAAGGATCAAAACTAACCGAACAAGAGACGGAAACTTTACAGCAACTTTATTCGCAACTTTAAATACATAAAATGAGAAAACAAATCGCAGCAGCTAACTGGAAAATGAACTTAAGCCTTGAGAAGGCAGCAACTTTAATGACCGACTTATTGGCAAGTCCAATAGAGTTAAGCCCTAATCAAGAAGCAGTTTTTGGTGTTCCCTTTCCTTATTTGACTAGTATTAACCAACAAATCGCTGGTAAAAAACAGTTTTCTTTGGCAGCACAAAATTGCTCTAATAAGTCATCAGGTGCCTATACTGGTGAAGTAAGTGTAGAAATGTTAAAAAGTATACATGTGCCTTATGTAATTATTGGACATAGTGAGCGTAGAGAATATTTTAATGAATCCAATGCTGTACTTGCTGAGAAAGTAAATATTTGCTTTGAAGCGGGTTTAAAACCAATTTTTTGTTGTGGAGAGGCATTACAAATTCGTGAAGCAGGTACTCAAAATAGTTATGTTGAAAATCAGTTAAAGGAAAGCCTTTTTCATTTAACTGCTGGTCAATTGAAAGGTTTTGTAATTGCTTATGAGCCAATTTGGGCGATAGGTACTGGTAAGACTGCCACAAGTGAACAAGCGCAAGAAATGCATGCCCATATTAGAAATGTATTGTCTGCAAAATATGGTAGCGAAGTAGCCAATAGTATTTCAATCTTATACGGCGGAAGTGTGAAAGCGGCTAACGCTAAAGAAATATTTGGCCAACCAGATGTAGACGGAGGTCTAGTTGGCGGTGCCTCATTGATAGCAGCTGAGTTCTCAGCTATTATCAATAGTTTAAAATAGTAGAAAAAAAAAGGATTACATTAAATCCATGGCCTTTGCAAAGAAAGTTACATTAAAGGGAAGAACCATGGAACAGTAACCGCCCCCCACTTTATAAACAAAAACAGATGCAACTAAAGATGCAAAAAATAATGCCCAATATAAGCCGGTAGATTTCTTTGTATTTTCCATTGTGATAATAATTTTTGCAAAAGTAGGGCAAATCCAACTAATTTTTAAATGTGGTAAGCGATATTTTAAAATTTTGTGGCGAAAGCCCATTATTTCGAAATATCGCTTACCTTTTTCATTTTAGCTATCAACCTATAGCTCATTGAAAATTATCATTTTTTTATATAACTTTTAGGGTTGTGCAAACCAATCCGGATTGTGCTTTGAAATACACTTTTAATGGATGCCTATTAGTATAGACAAAGGTTTGGAAGTATTGCTCAAAAGAAATTAAAAGTTGATATAATGAATGCGCCTCTTAAAAGTTATTTCCAAAACACGATGCTATGCTTAGATCTACTTTTTTTAAATATAGTTTTCATTTTACTCCATTTTATTTTTAATGAAAATGAAAAATGGATACTTGGTTCAGTTTATTTTGAATGTTTATTTTTATTCAATGCCTCCTGGATAATACTCACCTTTATTACCAGAACCTATTCAGTTGGAGCTTTTAATAAGTTTGAAAATTTTATTAAAAGAACTGCTCAAATATATTTCCTTTGGGTTATTGTAGTATTATTTTATCTATTCTTTTTTAGAAAATATCAGATTTCTAGAGCTTTTATTTTTACTACATTTTTAGCCTTCGGTTTCAGTTTGTTGTTAAATAGGTTTTTGTACCTAGGTTTAAATATCTATTTCAAAAGGAATAACCGTTTATTCAATAAAGTAATTATTATAGGCTATAACAATACGGCTAAAAAATTAGCCGGCTACTTTTTAGAAGAAGGCCTCAATACTCAATTGGTTGGATTTACGGAGGAAAGTAGGAATGTAACCGAGTTGTCTAATTATCCAATTTTAGCTGAAATTAAATATACAGTTGCCATTGCTAAAAAAATGGGCGTACAAGAAATATTCTCCACCATTCCCCCCGAACAAAATCAATTTATTTATACGATTCTTCATGAGGCAGAAAGAGAATGTATTCGATTTAAAATGGTACCCGATTTTACTTCTTTGATTAAAACTCCCGTAGTGATCGATTACCTCAGAGATCTACCCATTCTTTCCTTGCGTCGTGATCCGTTGGATAATATTGGCAACCAAATTAAAAAGAGACTTTTGGATGTAGCCGTAAGTTTATTGGTAGTCGTTTTTATCCTTTCTTGGTTGATTCCTTTGATTGGAATATTTATATTAATTGAATCAACAGGACCTGTCTTTTTTTCTCAACAGCGGTCTGGAAAAAATAATAGAAAATTCAACTGCCTAAAGTTTAGAAGTATGCATATCAATCAAGAGGCTGATACCGTTCAAGCAACAAAGTCTGATCAACGAGTCACTAGAGTAGGAGAGTTTTTACGAAGAACAAGTTTGGATGAATTCCCTCAGTTTATAAATGTATTGATTGGCGAAATGAGTTTGGTGGGCCCACGACCTCATATGGTAAAACATACTGCTGACTATTCAAAAATTGTAGACAATTTTATGATTCGGCAATTTTCAAAACCTGGAATTACTGGCTGGGCTCAAATCAATGGTTTTAGAGGACAAATTACCGACCACCAACAAATAAAATCAAGGGTTACCAGTGATTTATGGTATCTAGAAAACTGGACAATTTGGTTGGATATTCGTATCATATTCCTTACGATTTATAAGGTTTTCAAAGGGGATGAAAATGCCTATTAATTATACATCCAACCAATATTATTTCCTCATTTTTTTAAAACAATTCACCAAACCATTGGTCGATGAATCATGAGTATCGATCAGTGTATCATTTTGAAGCTCTGGTAATATTTTATTGGCTAATACTTTCCCTAACTCAACTCCCCATTGATCAAAACTATAGATGTTCCAAATCACTCCCTGAACAAAGATTTTGTGTTCATAAAAGGCGATTAGCTTACCTAAAGTAAAAGGAGAAATTTTAGAGAGGAGGAAAGAATTACTAGGTCGGTTTCCTTTAAATACCCTGAAAGGATTTTCATGATCCGTTCCATTCATTAAAGCCTCTGTTTGCGCAAAGAAATTACTCATCAGTATTGGATGGTGTTCGCCTAAAGGATTGTGTGAGATAGCAGGGGCTATAAAATCACAAGGAATTAGCTGGGTTCCTTGATGAAGTAATTGATAAAAAGCATGCTGACC
>CANCRO010000039.1 GCA_947380605.1 Chitinophagaceae bacterium | reverse complement strand
TCGTAGTAATTTGGCGAATTTCAGAATATACCACCGCTCCAGAAGGCAATAAATCATGAATTGACAAACGAAGTTTTATTGTCTGATTAGGCAAGGGATTACCCGTTGAATTTCTTGCTACTCCTTGGTAGTTCAATAAATTTGGCGCCTGTGCGAAAGCGGAAAAGCTCGTTAGGAGGGTTATGATTATAAGAGCGTTGGTTTTTAGTAGCGATTTTAGATGCATGGTTTAGAGGAGTTTTAATTTTATTGGATTTTTTAAATACTAGTTTAGTTGAGCGTTATTCTTATTGGTCCTTTTTATTTCGAGTTTAGAAGAGCGATATTCTTATTGGTTCTTTTAAATTCGGGTTTAGAGGTTTAGACTAAATACTATTCACCATTCACTATTCACCATTCACTATTCACCCATTCACCCATTCACCATTCACTATTCACCATTCACCCATTCACCCAATCACCAACCTATTTTATCTTCACTATTTGAAATGCGCCTTTCTTGATTAACTTTCCTGTTACTGGATCTGTTTGGCGGACATTCAAAAAATACTGACCTGAAGTGAGGCCACTGATATCCCAGCTTTCTATTGCTCCCATGCCGTTATATTTGATTTGAACCTCCTTTAATTTATTACCCTTCCCATCCAATAACTCTATCTGGTGATTACCCTTTACGGCATGAATGATATTAATATCTAATTGATCTTGTACAGGATTCGGATGCACCCTTATTTCATTGGGTAAAAAAGAAGGTACCAAATTAAATGCCGTCTGATTTTCTACATTGAATTGTAATAGTCCATTGGTAACTACATAACGATCATTATTATCCATGATATTGATGGCGGCAGATTCTCCTATACTCCACTCAATACTATAATTGCCTTTAGTAACCTGATTGCCTGCTATATTAACAATATAGGGTGCTGTAATTTGAGAAGAACAGGCCATTGTAAAAAACAATGCAACAATGGTGAGTCTACATTTCTGATTGAATAAAAAGAGTATTTTCAATTGTTAAGTTTTAATATTTAATAATATGACCCGGCTACTTTTAAAATTTTACCTAGTATTAAAAATCAAAATTCTTTCTTTAACCTGTAGAACTTACTTTTCACACTGCCAACTTTGTAAAACCATTTAAATTTTTATTGCTTTATTTGAAAAGAAATTCAATGTTTTTTCAAATAATAAAAAAATGTTCTGAGAAAGTGAAACCTTGCTAGCTAATTTGGAAACAGGGATGCTGTTTTTTGATAATTAAGCAAAAGGGATGGGAAAAGATTTTTTAAAAAATCAATACTAAAGATGATATCAATAAAATGAGGGCGTACTAAAAGATTCAGCAGCAAATCGTCTAATAACTAAAGAAGTGCTCAGCATGAGCAAAAAAAAGCTCCGATTTCAAAAGAAATCAGAGCGAATTGATAACATATTATAAAAATAAATTACTTGCCTTGGCGACTTTCTATATAAACCTTTAATGCATTTAATGCTCCCTCATAACTGGCTCCAGTTAGTTGGTCTAAAAATATTCCATAGAATTTTTCCCAAGGATACCATTTTAAGGTAGTGATGGTTCGCCATTCTACCTGAACCGCCTCTTGAGCAGGTAATGAATGCATCAGGATTTCGTTTTGAACATCATTTTCCCCCTTCACCTTTACTAGAAAATGAATAGCGGCTGAATCTGACTTAAGCAATTCGAGTAAAATATCCTGCTGCCGATGTAGTAGGTGAAAACTACTGTCTTTTTCGCCTCGATGATAAGTGGCAGAATCAGTAGTGAAAATAGGATGCCAATTTTTCCAATTTTCAAAAGGTAGCAATTGCTGAACAATAGTAGTTGCATGGGTATTATTAATAACCACCGCTCTAGAAATTCGAACAGTAGAAGGAATCAATAAAGAAAACAAAGTAATTATCAAAAAAAGACTACTGATTATTACCAAAACACCTTTTATTAAACGCATGATACTGATTTACTCCCATTTAAAAACTTTAACAGCCACCGCATAAATTACTATCCCCCATAATAATAAAATACCGATCTCCGCTTTTACGTCCCATAAATTCTGTCCTTCAAATGCCACTGCACGCATGGCAGTATTTAAGTGAGTAAGTGGTAACGCTTTTGAAATGGGTTGAAGCCAAGTTGGAAAAGCATCTACTGAAAAAAATGTACCACCCAACAGAAACTGCGGCAAGGTAAGTAAATTAGCAAATGGAGGAATACTGCTATCACTCGTCGCAAACCCGCTAACAATAAAACCCAATCCCATAAATACTAGCAGTCCAATAAAACTAAGTACCAGCATCTCCAACAAGGTGAATAGTCCGTGAATTAATGTAAAACCAAAAAGCAATCTTCCTACCACAATAATTACAATGGCCGTCAGCATTTGAAAAATCACCCTCGCTAAACCTTCGCCTAAAATAATGTACGTTCTACTAATCGGAGTGGCAAAAAAACGTTTTAATACCAAGGTATTTCTTAAATTAAAAAACATAAAAGCAACGCCGAAAACACCCGCACTCAAAAGTGAAAATCCTAATTGTCCGGGTAATACAAAATCGATTGTTTTATATTCTCTGATCACTTCTACATCTTTGGCCGCATCAAAATCACTAACTGCAAAGGTGGGTCGATTGGCATATTGTTGATTACTGATTGTATTCACCATACCATTAATTAAAGGCAATAATTGAGGCCATTTATCATTGCTTGCACTAGTGGTAGAAAGCGTATATCGATAAGCAGGCTGTGCAATAGAATTTTTAGTAATCGTTAAAACACCTGCTAGTTTCCCCTTCACCAAATTTTCCCTTACTGCTTGATCACTGGTAAAATAAACTATTTTAATACTACTGCTTTTTTTAATCGACTCAAACAAAGCATTGGTGGTATCACATTGGCTGGATAAGGCAATTTTAAAAACCGGGACGCCAGTATTTTTTCCAATAAATCCAAAAACCAATATAAAAATAAAAGGAAAAGCAAAACTAAAAAGCACTGCAGAAGGACTTCTAAACTGTCCCCTTAAGCTAGCCTTGGTAATGGCTAACATGGCTTTTATCTGATTGTAATGCTGCATTTAAAATATAAATTATAACGTAAAGCTATAGGTAAAAAGAGTGTAAAAAAAATTTGAAATCTGAGACAACTGTCGTAAATTTAAAGACAAATGACGGGATATGGAAAAGAAGATAAAAAAGACAACTGGTACAGCCCAAAAGATTACAGAAACAAAGCTAGAAGAGCCGGAGCTAATGTACATTCGTTCTGTGCGAGTAATCAGTTCTACAAAAAAATTCACTTACAGCGAATTTAAAAAAATTGCTGAAAAAACTCCCTTCACACAGTCTGAATGGGCAGCCATGCTTCATGTTAGCGAACGTACGCTGCAGCGCTATGCAAAAAACAATAGCAGCTTTGCCCCTATCAATGCAGAAAGATTTGTTCAAATCGTTCAAGTAATCCATCGGGCTAAAAAAGTTTTTGGCAGCGTAGAAGCATTCTATGATTGGATTCATTCCCAGCCTACCATGTTAGAAGGTGATCTTTCAATTAATTCCCTTACTTCTCATGAGGGTATTCAAAAAATATTGATACAAATTGGTAGAATAGAACACGGAATTCTTGCATGATAGTATATCGCCTTGCCAATGGAGAATTTACCCATGACCTTTCCGGCAAAGGAGCCAAACTGTATGGAGGCAGATGGAACTCATTTGGCTTGCCCGCAGTGTATACAACTGAGCATATTTCAGTTGCGGTACTAGAAATTTTGGCGCATGTAAAAACCTTCCAAACTCCACTCAATTATTTTTTAATTACCCTCGAAATACCTCAGAGCGTTCCATTAGTTAGTATTGATTATAAAAAAATGAAAAAAAACTGGAAGGACGACCCTTACTATTTACAATCAATGGGAGACGAATTTTTACAGTCAAAAAAATCAATGGTATTAAAAGTTCCCTCCGCAATTATTGAAGTTGAAAATAATTTTATTATTAACCCTGCTCACGCAGATATAGAAAAAATTAAAATACTGAGTGCCGAAAACTTTATTTTTGATAAAAGACTTTCCCTGAAAAATGAATAACACCTACCTTTTACTCGGCAGCAATATGGGCAATAGCACTCAGCTATTATCTAAAGCTATCGAACAAATAGAAAATAAAATTGGCCCTCTACTTCTACCATCCAATTTGTATGCTTCCGCTGCCTGGGGTAATACATCTCAACCTGATTTTTTAAATCAAGTCATTAAAGTAGCTACCCATTTAGCAGCAGCTGAAACATTAGCAATAATCCTATCCATTGAAAAAAACATGGGTAGAATTAGGACGACTAAAAATGCGCCAAGGATAATAGATATTGATATACTTTTTTTTAATAATGAAATTATCAATCAAAGTGATTTGATTGTCCCTCATCCAGAAATTCAAAACAGACGATTTGTATTAACTCCCCTCCAAGAAATAGCACCTCAGATGATTCATCCAGTGCTAAACAAAACTATAGAGCAACTCCTTTCTCAGTGCCCCGATCAGCTAGCAGTAAAAAAAATATAATACCAGAATAGATATTTGCTTAAATTGTGCGCCCCTACTTATGAAGTATAGTTTTATTACCATTGAAGGAAATATCGGCGCAGGAAAAACTACGCTCGCCAATTTACTAAGTAATCATTTTAATGCAAGATTGATATTAGAAGAATTTGCAGAAAACCCCTTCCTGCCAAAATTTTATGAAAATCAAGAACAATATGCCTTTCCGCTTGAGTTGTTCTTTATGGCCGAGCGATATAAACAACTGAAAGACCTTCTTCAAACAAAAGATATTTTTCAACAAGTAACTATATCGGATTACCTATTCACTAAATGTCTCCTTTTTGCTAAAGTGAATTTACCTAATGAAGAATTTAGATTATATCAAAAATTATTTGACATCATCAATCCGCAAATTGTACAACCTGAAATTCTAATTTACTTACATAGCCCCGTTCATAAGCTACAAGAAAATATAAAAACTAGAAACCGTCAATACGAACAAAATATTCCAAACGATTACCTCTTTTCGCTGCAAGAAACCTACACTAATTATATTAAACAACATAATATTAAAACACTCTTCGTTGACTGCTCCAATGCCGACTTTATTAATAATGAAAATCACCTTAGCGTTATCATCGATGCCCTTGATAAAGAATACGAAGACGGGCAACACTACATTACATTACCCTAGTATTTCAATAGCTAATTTTGGTAATTTATCCATTGTGCCAATTAGTTTTTAACTTCGTCGAATAATTAATTACTATTCCATTGAATAAGTCTCCCTTAGCTGTTTTAAAAATTCCAGAATTTAGAAATTTTATTTTGGGGCGATTTGTGTTCATCATGGGGCTTAGAATGATGGGTACTTTGGTAGCTTGGTGGATGTATGAATTAACCGGCGATGCTTTTTATATTGGTATGATTGGTTTGGCGGAGGCAATTCCTGCTGTTGGACTTTCCTTATATGCTGGCTTTATTATTGATAAGAGTGAAAAAAGAAAACTCCTTCTACGAACAGTCATTCTATATGCTGTTTGTGTAATTATTTTACTGGGCGTATCCACCAATTGGTTTCATGGTGAATTTGGCAACAAATTGATCATAATTTTTATTTATACTGTTATCTTTTTTACAGGAGCCATCCGCGCATTTTCAGGTCCAAGTTTTGGTGCCATAATCGCTTCAATGGTTCCAAGAGAATTATTAATCTATGCATCACAACTCAGCTCCACCAGTTGGCTAGTTGCTAGTATAACCGGTCACGCTATGGCAGGTTTTTTAATCGTTTGGCTTCAAGTTACCGGCACATTCATGGTTATTTTGACGCTCATTTTAATTGGATTGATTAGTCTTTTTAAAATAAAAGAAAAACCAGCAAGTCTTACGGTAGAGAAAAAAACTTTAGAAGCGGTCGGCGAAGGATTGAAATACGTTTTTAAAACAAAGGAAGTGCTTGCAGCATTATCCTTAGATCTATTTGCTGTATTGTTTGGCGGAGCTGTTGCCATGGTACCCGTTTATGCAAAAGATATTCTACATGTAGGTCCCATTGGTTTTGGATGGCTAAATGCTGCTTCAGATATCGGTTCCATTTGTATGGTAATTGCACTCACGCTTTCACCGATGAAAAAAAAGCAAGGAATCAAATTACTTTTTGCCGTAGCTGGCTTTGGTATCTGTGTAATTATTTTCGGAATATCTAAATGGTATTGGCTTTCATTTGTAGCGCTAATGGTTAGCGGTCTTTTGGATGGCGTAAGTGTAGTGGTACGCAGTAATATAATTCAATTAAAAACACCCGATGAATTACGCGGTAGAGTAATGAGTGTAAATTCAATGTTTATTAATTCCTCTAATGAAATCGGTCAATTTGAAAGTGGTGTAGCGGCAAAGTTTATGGGAGCCATCCCTTCTGTAGTTTTTGGTGGCTGCATGACCCTTTTTATTGTAATAACCACCTGGATAAAAGCTCCTTCTCTAAAAAAATTAGAGTACTAAAATTACATTATAATTAATTTCAGCTTACTTTGAAGCTGCCATTAATTTCTCAATAATGTAATAGGTAATTGGACAAAAAGTTGAATTTTTTAATGCCATCGGCTGCCTTTTCAATAAAAAATCATCCTCTGTATAAGGAAACCGTTCACAATCCGATGGACGTACATCATAAATTGTACAATAATTATCTTCTCCTAAAAAAGAACAGGGAGCAGCCCTCATCACATAATCACCCTCTTCATCTACCCGAAGGTAATTATTGATAAGATCTCCATCCTTCATCTTAAGATGTTTTGCTATACGTTTAATATCTGGTTTTTTAAACCTGGGAGAATACCCTTTACAGCAATTACCACATTGAAGACAATCAATCTTTTCAAATGCCTCAGCATTTAGATCAGGCAACGCTTTTAGCACCGTATTTTTATCTGCGCGGTGTAGATAGTTTTTATATAATTTCTGCCGCTCTCCAGATTTTTTTTCCCATGCTCTTAACAATTCATCACTCATAATTGTAATATGCTTCAGTTTTTTAATAGAAAAAATAAAAGTTTATTCCCCATTTTTCCACAAGTGCAAAGTAACGAACATATTAGTACTAAATCTTGTTGTGTTAATGTAATTTTGTGGCCTTCCAATCAAAAGGTCATAAATCAACAAGGATATAGAGTAACCTTACCTTTAATTGAACGAATTTTTTAAAAACCAGTCATCATTTCGGATACTAATAATACAAATACCTTATGAATCTTTTCGAAAAACAACAAAATGAATTCTCCGGCAGACATATCGGCCCTAACCAAGCTGAAGCAGCTGCCATGTTAAAGGAAATAGGTGTCAACTCTTTAGAAGCACTTATTAGTAAAACCATCCCTGATGCTATCAGAATTAAATCCGACTTGGATGTCCCGTCCGCCATCAGTGAATTTGAGTATTTAAATGAATTAAAAAAAATAGCGGCTAAAAATAAGGTCTTTAAAAGTTTTATTGGTCAAGGTTATTACGATACCATAACACCCAGTGTTATTCTTAGAAATGTTTTTGAAAATCCAGGTTGGTATACCGCTTACACTCCCTATCAGGCTGAAATAGCACAAGGCAGATTACAAAGTTTATTGAACTATCAAACGATGGTTACTGATTTAACTGCCTTACCTATTGCAAATGCCAGTCTACTAGATGAAGGTACTGCTGCTGCAGAGGCTATGGCGATGCTTTTTAATCATAAAAATAAAAGTCAGGATCAAATTACCGCTCCTAAGTTTTTTGTAGATGAAAATATATTTGCTCAAACAAAGGACGTACTCATTACAAGAGCAGAACCTATCGGGATTGAATTGGTATTCGGAGATTTTTCAACAATAACCTTAGATGAATTGTACTTTGGTGCAATTGTTCAATACCCCGACAGTAATGGAGCCGTGGTAGATTATCGTTCGTTTATTTCAGCAGCTCATGCAGTAAATGCAATGGTAATAATGGCAACGGATCTTTTATCCTTAACACTGTTAACACCTCCAGGTGAACTAGGCGCTGATGTTGCCATTGGTTCATCACAAAGATTGGGTGTGCCAATGGGATTTGGAGGACCGCATGCTGCTTTCTTTGCAACAAAAGACGAATTCAAACGCACCATCCCTGGTCGTATCATTGGAGTAAGCGTAGATGCACAAGGAAAACGCTGCTTACGAATGGCGCTTCAAACAAGAGAGCAACATATCAGACGCGAAAAAGCCACCAGTAATATTTGTACAGCACAAGCCTTGTTAAGCAATATGGCTGCGATGTACGTAATTTATCATGGTGCAGAAGGAATTACCAATATCGCTAAAAGAATACACCTACTTAGTAAACTATTAGCAAAAGGCCTTAGTAATTTGGGGGTTCAGCAATTGAATGACCAATGGTTTGATACATTAAAAGTAACTGGTGTAAATGCATCCAAACTAAAAACAGTAGCCGAAAAAAATGAGCTGAATTTTCACTACTTCACTGACGGAGCGGTAGGGATTAGTCTAGATGAAACGAGCAGTATTAACGAAGTAAATAAAATAGCACAAGTATTTGCGGAAGCTATTGGTAAAAGTACAACACCTATCTCGATAGATGATAAAGCGGATGAATATCCAGCTGCAATAAAAAGAACCAGCACTTTTTTACTACATCCTGTTTTCAATTCGTATCATAGCGAAAGTCAAATGATGCGCTATATTAAATTTTTAGAAAACAAAGATCTAAGTCTAAACACCTCTATGATCAGCTTAGGAAGTTGCACGATGAAATTGAATGCGGCAACCGAATTGATTCCAGTTAGCTGGCCTGAATTTAGCAAGCTACATCCATTTGCTCCAACAGATCAAACCTTTGGATTTCAGCAATTGATAAAAGAACTAGAAAATTATTTATCTGCTATCACTGGTTTTGCTGGCACTTCCTTACAGCCTAATAGTGGTGCTCAGGGCGAATATGCAGGTCTATTAACTATCCGAGCCTATCATGCTTCCCGAGGCGATCACCATCGCAATGTGGTATTAATACCTATCTCTGCTCATGGCACCAATCCAGCAAGTGCGGTAATGGCTGGAATGAAAGTGATCGTTACTAAATGTGATGAAGCAGGAAATATAGATGTAACTGATTTAAAAGAAAAAGCAGCAGAACATAAAAATGAATTATCTGCATTGATGGTTACCTACCCTTCTACTCATGGAGTTTTTGAAGAAAGTATCAAAGAGATTTGCGATACGATTCATCAGTATGGAGGACAAGTTTATATGGATGGAGCTAATATGAATGCGCAAGTTGGCCTAACTAGTCCAGGCATGATAGGCGCAGATGTATGCCATTTAAATTTGCATAAAACATTTGCCATTCCACATGGTGGTGGTGGTCCAGGTGTAGGACCTATTTGCGTTGCAAAACAATTAGTACCTTTTTTACCGGGGCACGTTAATCTAGAAAATTCAAGTACTCAAACTCATGCAGTGAGTGCCGCTCCCTATGGAAGTGCTAGCATTTTATTGATTAGCTATGCCTACATTAAAATGTTAGGTGCAAAAGGCATTCGCAATGCTACAGAACATGCTATTCTGAATGCTAACTACATGAAAGCACGACTAGAAAAATATTATAAAATTCTATACACCGGAAAAAATGGTACTGCCGCACACGAATTTATCGTTGACTTACGTCCATTCAAAATAAGTGCAGGTGTAGAGGCAGAGGATGTAGCCAAAAGACTTATGGACTATGGATTTCATGCGCCTACCCTTTCTTTTCCAGTAGCTGGCACTTTAATGATTGAACCTACTGAAAGTGAAGACAAGGCAGAGCTAGATCGTTTTTGCGATGCATTAATCGAAATTTTTAATGAAATAAAAGCAATTGAATTAGGCATTGCTGATAAAAAAGAAAATGTATTAAAAAATGCCCCTCATACCCAAGAGGTAATTTGTGCAGACGAATGGACAAAACCTTATAGTCGTCAACAAGCGGCCTTTCCATTACCTTACATAAATGAAAATAAATTTTGGCCTAGTGTAAGTAGAGTGAATAACACACATGGGGATCGTAACTTGATTTGTACCTGTGAACCAATGGAAAGTTATCAATAATAACGAGAAATTTTTATTCTTAGTTGATGATTACTATTTAAAACCAAAAATATGAAAAACACAGTTTTAACATTCATTGTTTTATTCACTTTTCTATCTAAAAAATCTTTCTCACAAATATTTAGCAAGGATTTTGATTCAACTGATAAGTCATTTTATTCTAGAATTACTCCCATCGGCACATCTAATGATGCTGGAAAATTTTCATCTAGGATTATTCAAAATTTCGAAATAGGTAAAACATTTGGCCCCTTAGATATTGGTATTGCTTTTGGAAGATTTTCAAATGCTGATTCTACCAATTTTGCACAACTAAGAACCACCTTTGATGCAACACAATTAGGAGTTTTCAGTAGTGAATTTACTCTCGGTGTTGGAAAAGTCTTTAATTCAAATACGCCGTTGATGTTTGAAATAAGCACCACCTTATTAGCCCAATTCACTAAAAAAATTGGGGCTGGTGCAGTTTTTGGGAGTTATGATTTAATAGGTGAATCCGCCCAAAACTATAAAACATTTTATGGTTTATTTTTAAGATATGGATTAATGCGAAGTGAAAGTGGTGGGCTAGTTGGTAGAGTTAGTAAACGTTTAGGTAGACGAACGGCCAAAAGAAGAAAAGCTCGTTTTTGATTTTCTATTCGCAGAACATTTTATTTTAAAGACGCTTACTCTATTTGAGTGAAATACTATTTTCCTAACAAGTGTTGACGCTCGATACTTTTTGAAAATAATTACCCTCCTAAAAGATTAGTTTTTCAAGACTGCTGAATATTGAAGAGTACCCTTCTGCCACTTATAATATTTTAAAAAAATGGATAATAATAAATTCCTTTTATACGGAGCCAATGGTTACACTGGCTTGCTAATAGCTAAACTTGCAGCGAGCTATGATCTTCAACCAACACTTGCCGGAAGAAATGAAAAAGCTATTCAAGCATTGGCAAAGGAATTACAATTACCTTATCTAATTGTAGATCTTGCTGATACCGCTGCTTTACAAAAAATTTTATCTGAGTTTTCACTAGTGCTTCATGCAGCAGGACCTTTTCAAATTACAGCAAAGCCAATGATTGAAGCCTGTATTGCAACCAAAACTCACTATCTAGATATTACTGGTGAAATTCCAGTATTTGAAATGGCTAAGCAATACAATGAAGCAGCTGCTGATGCAAAAATAATGCTGATGCCCGGTGTTGGATTTGATGTAGTACCTACTGATTGTATGGCATTATTTCTTTCAAAAAAATTACCTGATGCTAATCTACTTCAACTTGCATTTGCATCTGTAGGTGGAGGTTTATCGCATGGTACCGCTACTACCATGGTAATGGGACTAGGTGAAGGTGGTGCTATTAGAGAAAATGGAAAAATTAAATCAACCCCTCTAGGACATAAAGGTAGGTGGGTGAATTTTTCAGTAGAACCAGATAAAAGTAAAAATTTATTCACCATGACTATCCCCTGGGGAGATATTTCAACGGCTCATTTTACTACGGGGATTCCTAACATTGAAACCTACACAGGTATTTCCCCAAAAATTTACAAAATGCTACGCTGGCAAAAAGCATTTAATTGGTTACTTAAAACATCTTTAGTACGCAATTATGCTTTTAAAAAAATAAATGCAAAACCTGCTGGCCCTTCTGATGAAGCAAGAGCAAAAGGAAGCAGTATGGTTTGGGGGATGGTACAAAACAATCAAGGTAAAAAAATACAGGCAGCCATGAGCGTAAAAGATGGATACACCTTAACCGCTCACAGCAGTTTGTTAGTAGTAAAAAAAGTATTAGCAGGAAATTTCAAAACTGGATTCCAAACACCTGCAGCAGTCTACGGGGAGGACTTGATTATGGAAGTACCTGATACAAAAAGAACCCCAGCTTTTGAAGGCTAGGGCTCAATAATAATATCTGGATAAAGAAAAATTCTTTCCTTTATTTATGTAAAAGCTAATTACTAATTAGTATTTATTTAAAACTATGCAGTTTGCTTAGGAAGAGAGATTCGATTAAACTCTGCACCACTGAAAATTTTAGCCAACTTATTATCTTGAGATAATTTCCACTCGGTAATATTTGTTTCAGAAACAATGCGCCAAAAGTTTTTAGATTTCAAATCCTCATAATCAGAAGATTGTACAAAAATACCTAGTATAGTATTTCTTTTTTTAAACTCAATTTTTACTGCATTTTTCGCAAGGTGCCCACCTTCAATAAATTTGGCAATGGCTTCGTTGATCATGAATTTTTTTTGCGAATATACGCTATTAAAGCCTCAATCAAGGAAGTTTCTCATTCTTTGACGGTTGATCAAGCAATCTCCTATTGATTTTCAGTGGATTGACTCATTAAATGACTAAGCCCTAAAGAAGGATGTTTACCCTTAATTCTGCCAAAATAATCAACAATCTTCTTTAAATCTTCTGCTTCGTTATCGGTAGTATAAAAGGGCTGTTCAAATCGAAATTCCTTATGTTCAAAATCCAACGCCAATAAAACAATGGGTACATTGGCTTGTCGAGCAATATGATAAAAACCAGTTCTTAATCGATCTACCTTTTTTCTTGTCCCCTCAGGAGAAAGTGCAATAGCAAAAGATTCATTACTATTAAATAGCTGAACAATCTGGTCTACAAAATTATTACTACTAAATCGGTCTACCGGCACACCACCTAAGTTTCTAAAAACAAAACCAAAGGGCCCTTTAAATAATTCTTGTTTACCTATGAACTTTATGTAATCCAATTTTAAATAACTCCTAAAAATAAATCCCATGATTACATCCCAGCTACTAGTATGGGGTGCTGCTACCATCACAAATTTTTTCAAATCGGGTGATATTCCATTGACCGCTTTCCAACCGGTAGCCTTGAGGTATAATTTTAATAATAATCTTAACAATGTTTTATTTATTTACTGCAACTTACGTTTAAGTATTAATAATTCATTAAAAAATACCTATAATTATTCTTTTGTTTGGAGGTATATTTTCTTCGGGTGAGTCACTCTAAGGAGTGACTCACCCGAAGAAAATGATTTTCGATATTAATTTAGACCTTTCAATTGCTTACTTTTGAAACAGATTAATAATACCATAATGAATTTATCTGTTTTTCTTAAACACCAATGGCTTAATTTTTGGCGGGCTCGAAATGCTAATAAAAGCCTCGTTATTCAAATTATATTAGGTGTCTTTTATTTATTAATCTTTTTAGAGATTGCATTACTAGGCATTGCCCTCCCTTTTATTTTAAAGGAAAAATTACCCAACACTAACCCAATTTCAATTTACACTTCCTATCTTATCTATTATTTTCTTATTGGATTATTGGCTCGTTTTCAATTACAAGAATTGCCTTCACTTAGTATTCAACCGTATCTGAGCCAAAATATTCAACGCAAATACATGCTACGTTTTTTGAATGCGCGTTCCTTATTTCATTACATTAATTTTTTACCGCTATTTGTATTTATCCCTTTCATAATAGTAGTGGTAGCACCCATCTATGGAACTGTTTCAGCGCTTTGTTTTTTTATAGCCCTCTTCTCATTAGTGTTCCACAACCATTTTTTAAACATGTACATCAAAAGAAAAACCATCAACAATGCTGGGTTCTTTTTTGCTGTATTGGTTTTTATAGCAGCATTAAAAGGCCTTGATTACCTAAAACTTTTATCTTTTGAAAAAGCTTCTTCTAGCTTATTTATCGCCATTTTAAATTATCCAATACTTTGCCTAATACCTATCGCATTGGCAATTTTTATATTTATTGTAAATAACCAATATTTAAAAAGTCACTTGTACATTGAAGAATTAGTGTCTGAAAACAAAAAGAAAGAGAGCAAGAATTTTACCTTTTTAAATAGACTGGGTGATATAGGAGAAATGATTGCGCTTGACCTTAAACTTATTTTTCGAAACAAGCGACCTAAGTCGCTGGTAGTGCTTTCAGCAGTCTTATTATTGTACGGTTTTCTTTTTTATCCGAAATATTTGGCAACAGGTAATTTCTCGATGCTCTTCTTTTTTGCATTGTTAATTACCGGTATTTTCATTTCCAATTATGGCCAATTTTTATTTGCATGGCAGAGCAGTCATTTTGATGGAATGATGACCTACAATACGAATATGCACCAATATATTAAGGCCAAATTTTCTTTGTTTCTTACGGTTTGTTCTCTCCAATTTTTAATCGCTAGTTTTTATGGGTTAATGAGTTGGCGTTTACTTCCCATCCAATTGGCTGCTTATTTATATAGTGTAGGAGTGAATTCATTTGTAACAATTTACGTTTCCACCTTTAATTATAGATACCTTGACCTAAGAAAATCTGCTAGCATGAATTTTCAAGGAATTGGAGCAATGCAGTGGTTTCAGTCACTGATTATCACCTTTGGACCAGCACTTGTATTTTACTTGTTAGATCATTTTGCTGGATTCTGGTATGCTATATTGGGCGTTAGCCTTCCGGGCCTTGCAGGGCTAATTTTTCATGAAAGCATTATTAACTGGCTAGTTACCCAATTTAAAATTCGTAAACATAAAATTCTAGAAGGATTTAGAGAACGATAGCAATTGATTAATTCATTCAATTATCCAACTGTACAAAATGATAAAGATTACTAACTTAAGAAAAAGCTATAACGGCGTAGATGCTGTAAACATCGATCAATTAGAAATTCATCCGGGAGAAGTGATTGGACTAGTAGGTAACAATGGCGCTGGAAAGACAACTCTTTTCCGTTTGTTGCTTGATCTAATTAGGCGTAATGAAGGCGAGATTTTATCAAAAGGAAATTCCATTACTCAAACAGAGGACTGGAAAACTTATACCGCTGCTTATATCGATGAAGGTTTTTTAATCGACTATTTAACCCCAGAAGAATTTTTCTACTTTGTAGGAAAACTCAATCAATTATCTAAGGCTGATGTAGATGATTTTTTATCAAACTACCAGGTGTTTTTTGATGAGGCCATTCTAAATAAAGGCAAATACATTCGGGATTTTTCGAAGGGTAACCAATTTAAAATTGGAATTATAGCCGCTTTATTAGGAAATCCAGAGCTACTGATATTGGATGAACCTTTTGCCAATCTTGACCCATCTACCCAGCTTCGATTGGTAGACATGATTAAATCGATGGCTTCAGAAAGAAAGATGTGCATCATCGTTTCTAGTCACGATATTAACCATGTTTCAGAAGTCAGTAGCCGCATCCTATTAATGGAAAAAGGTGCTATTATCAAGGATATCGTTGGGGGAGAAAGTGCTTATGCGGAAATGGTAGACTATTTTAAAATTCGCTAAATCATTCAAATTCAACTGGTTGCAAGCTAAAAAGACCTCAAATGGACTCTTTTGGGTATAAATCCGCCCAAAAAGCCCTGAAATATAAATGAAAAATAAAATTTGTTCGGTTTTTGAAAAAAAACATATATTTGTCCATTAATTTAATACAATACAATTTAAAATGGACAAAACACTAGGCACCGTTAAGTTTTTCAATTCTGAAAAAGGATTCGGATTTATCAAGCATGATGATTCAAACAAAGAAACTTTCGTACATGTTAGCGGATTAATCAATGACATTAAAGAAGGAGATCGTGTAGAATTTGACCTGCAAGAAGGTAAAAAAGGTATGAATGCCGTTAACGTTAAACTGATCTAATTAATTATTGATCTTTTTTAATAAAGGTATTGGGCTGCTAATTATTTAGCAGCCCTTTTTTTATGCTTAATTTGTTAAAATCTACGCTTGAGTATCTGCTAAAGCCTTTATTCATTTACTTTTGCTCAAACTATTCAACAATCAATTTATGAGACCCATTTCCTTTCTTCCCATACTATTCACCTCCCTTTGCTTGATCAGCATTGAGTCAATCGCTCAAAACTCCGTTGGTAAAATAAGCTTAGCCAAAGGACAAAAAATTGAAATCAATAACAATACTAAATCAGTTATTAGTCAAGAAATGATGGGTCAGGCAATAGAAATCACCGTAGATGCTAATATGGTTCACCAACTTGAGGTGAAAGATAAAATGCCCAACTCCTACTTAATTGCTTCTACACTCACTAAGTTGACAACAAACGGTGCAGCGATGGGACAGGAAATGAAATTTGACTCTGACAAAAAAGAAGATATGGAAAGTGAAACGGGTAAGTTAATGAAAGACCAATTGAATGTAACCAAGGAAATAGAAATGAGCGAAAATGCCATAGTAATTAAAGCTGCAAAAAAATCTACTTCAGCAGTATCTGGTGGACAAATGATGAATATGATCAATAGCCTGACTGGCGGAAATGTAGATGAAAGTAATGGAGCAGGTAGCGCATTTGAAATTATTCCTGCTGGAAAAAAGATAGGTGACCAATGGTCTGACTCCACAATCCTGGGAGATGTTAAAACTTATAACGCTTATACTTTTAAGTCTGTCAAAGGCAATATCGCCACTTTGGAATTAAAAGGTAAACAGATTATTAATAAAAAAATTGAACAGCAAGGAATGGAGATCAATGTAAAAATGGAAGCTACTATTTCAGGTGAAGGAACAGTGGACTTAAATACAGGACTATTAGAACAAAAAACCACCATAACGGATGGGAATGGATCAGCTGAAGTAATGGGCCAAAGTATCCCGATGTCTTCCAAAACAACTACGATTACTACTGTTAAAAAGATTTGATGATTTTTTTCTACTAAAAAGGCGCTGTTTAAAACAGCGCCTTTTTTATTATTCTAAGCGTTTACAAATAAAAAAATTCAGCCAACTACGATTCGATTACTTGTATAAAATCTGGTAGTACTCGTCGGCCATTCGATTGCTTTCAAATTGGACTTGTACATCATTCATACCATTTTTTACAATATCCCTCCAAGTGTCTTTGTTATCGTAATACAAGGGAAGAATTTGATCTTCCAAAATTTTATATAATTGATCTAGGTCATATTCATCTTGATCATTTACATGTATATTATCATAATCAATCGGTGGTACCACAAATCCATTATTGCCGTTATGAATAAATTCGCAAATCCATCCATCATTGGTACTTAAGTTAACTGCTCCATTCATAGCGGCCGTCATACCACTCGTACCACTCGCTTCTCTAGGCACTCTTGGATTATTTAGCCAAACATCAGCTGCCTGTTTTAAGCGCTTACTCAAGCCAAGTTCATATCCAATACATACCGCTACATTCTTATAACGCTTACTAATATGCACCAAATGGTTAAAATCATTGATCGCCGGATAGTCAAGTGGGTAGGGTTTTCCAGCCCAAATAATTTGTACAGGGTGGGTAGTATTATTTAACAAAGCTTCAAAGCGTTTATGGTCTCTTGTTAATAATTCACCGCGCTTGTATCCTGCAAACCTTCGAGCCCAAACGATCGTTAAAATATCTGGATCCAATAATTTACCCGTTTGGTCTGCCACTATATCTAATGCCCTTTTCTTCAAAAACCTTTTGCGATCATCAAACCAAACATCATTACCATCGACTTTAGCTTTGTACATTTGTTTATCTGCCCAGTATCGCCAATTTTGAGCATTGGTAATTGCTTTTATTTCACAAATGCCCGTATACTTATTCCACATTTTTCTACTCACTTCAGCATGAAGTTTAGAAACGCCATTCGCAAGTTTTGCAAAACGTAAAGCAGCTAGAGAATGATTAAATAAATCATCTTCCATGCCAGTGATTTTTCTTACGTCATCGAGGTGCATACCACAGAAATAACTCATTTTTTGACATAAGAAAATGTCATGTTTTTCATTGCCTGCTTCTTCAGGAGTGTGGGTAGTAAATACTAAGCGCTTTTTAACTTCTTCTACACTTCCGAATTTTCTATGCAAATAAAAAGCAGCACTAATTCCATGCGCCTCATTTAAATGATATAATTCTGGATTAAAATTTAATTCGTCCATCAGTTTGGCACCTCCTACTCCTAATAAAATAAACTGAGCAATCTTGGTAGCCTCATTACCATCATATAAACGATGGGTAATCGTTTGGGTTAAATAATCATTTTCAGGCAAATCGGTACTTAATAAAAATATAGGCGCACTATTGAATGTTTCAGGATTTAAATACAAGGCCTTTACCCAAATTGGATTATCATGAATGGTAATCTGGAATTTGATTCCCGTTTCTTCCAAAAAATTATAGATCTTTTCATTCCACTGAACCTGAAGGGTCTGGTCAGCATTGCGCGCCTGATCATAGTATCCAAATTTCCACAAAATACCAATGCCCACTAAATTCTGCTTTAGTTCATACGCACTGCGCATATGCGAACCCGACAGAAAACCTAATCCGCCACTATATATTTTTAAAGGCTGGTGAATGGCAAATTCCATCGAAAAGTAAGCGATTCGTTTACTATAATTTTCATTGATAGCATAAGGAACTTTGAAATCATTAAAATTCATACATTAATTTAATTAGCAATGAGCTGCAAGATAGTTGGAATTTCCAGGAAAAGAATAGGCAATCTTTGACCAAACCAATCCGTTCTTTAGTGAAGGACTCAGTAGAGCGAGCTAAATAAAATATCGCCCTTGATCCATTCATTTTGAAAATCCTTTACTTACAAAATCATTTAAATAAATATAACTAAAATAGTTCCTTATTCAAATGTTCAACTTTAAAGTTGGAAAATCTTCCCTACCTAAATTAGTAACAAATTGTCCTTCAGCAATTTAGACCGTTATTAGTAAAGAATTAAATAGCTTATTGATGAAATAGCAACAATAGTAACTAGCCTAAATTATACTGCCCAACCACTCCAAGGGGAAAAGGAATTGATTCAAAAGGAAGCAACCCTTTGAAAATTTAATTCTTTTTTTTAGATTTGTCTAAAAATTAATTTAGTCAAGATGAATTTTTCTATTGCCGAAGAGAACTATATCAAAAATATTTACCACCTACAACAGCAGTCTGAGTTGGTCAATACGAACTCCCTTGCCTACGAGTTGCAGACCAAGCCTGCATCCGTAACTGATATGCTCAAGAAGCTACAAATAAAAAATCTGCTTGATTATGAGAAATATAAAGGTTTTCGTTTGTCATCCAAAGGAAATAAAGTAGCGATTAATATTGTTAGACGGCATCGTTTATGGGAATTCTTTTTAGTTACTAAACTTGGATTTGAATGGGATAAAGTACATGCGATTGCGGAAGAGCTTGAACATGTAAGTAACCAAGAGCTGATTCAGAAATTAGATCGTTTTCTAAACCACCCTCAAACTGACCCCCATGGAGATCCTATACCAGATGGGAATGGAAAAATGCCCGTCATTCACCAACTCAGTATGGCTGATGTGGTAGAAAAGAAAAAAGTAATCGTTAGCTCCGTTGGTAACCAGTCACCCGCTATTCTAGAATTACTGAATCATTACCACATCAACATAGGAACAGAAATAAAAATAAACCAACGATTTAGTTTTGATGGATCAATAGAAATTAAAGTCGGAAAATATGCTGCCTGCATCATTAGTGAACTAGTTGCTAAAAATATTTTTGTATACCATGAGTAAACACTCTAATCAAGAATCTTCACTCAGTGAAGTAAACCAAAGCGTCGATACCACCGGAAAGAAAAGAGGTTGGCGAAAAATGCTTTCCTTTTTAGGTCCCGCTTATTTAATTAGTGTGGGCTATATGGATCCCGGAAACTGGGCTACCGATCTTGCAGGTGGTAGCAAGTTTGGCTACAGCTTAATTTGGGTATTACTAATGAGTAACCTGATGGCTTTGTTACTTCAGGGACTTTCTGCTAGGTTAGGGATTGTAAGGGGGCGTGACCTTGCACAAGCAAATAGAGAAACCTATCCCCGATTAGTGAATCTCGCTTTGTACTTACTTGCAGAAATTGCAATAGCAGCTTGTGACCTTGCAGAAGTTTTAGGTATGTCAATTGGCATTCAATTGTTAACAGGATTACCCCTCATCTGGGGAGTGTCCATTACTGTCTTAGATACCTTTCTTTTATTATACTTACAAAAAATGGGTATGCGAAAGATGGAAGCATTCATCATTAGCTTAGTGGCAATAGTAGCTATTTCTTTTTTAATAGAAATTATTTTTGCTGCACCTGTTTTCGGTGAAATCGTTCAAGGTTTTATTCCGTCTAGCTTATCTGATGAAGCACTGTATATTGGAATAGGCATAATAGGTGCCACTGTGATGCCGCATAATTTATACTTGCATTCCGCATTGGTTCAAACCAGAAAAATAGACCGTTCCAATGCTGGTATAAAACAAGCCTTAAAATTTAATCGAATTGATACTACCATCGCGCTTAATCTTGCATTTTTTGTTAATGCTGCTATCTTAATTTTAGCCGCTACCGTTTTCTTCAAAACAGGAAATTCACAGGTGGCTGAAATTAAAGAAGCCCATCGATTATTGCCTAATTTCTTAGGAGATCTTGCTCCTAAACTTTTTGCCATTGCCCTGATTGCAGCAGGCCAAAGCAGCACCATCACTGGGACGTTAGCAGGACAAATAATTATGGAAGGTTATTTAAATTTAAGAATCAACCCATGGGTAAGACGTTTACTCACTAGATTATTAGCTATTGTACCCGCCCTTATAGTAATTATAATTTATGGAGAGGAAAAAGTAAATTCATTACTAGTATTAAGTCAGGTTGTTTTGAGTTTACAATTAGGTTTTGCAATTATTCCTTTGATACATTTTGTAAGTGATAAAAAAACGATGGGAGATTTTGTAATCAAACCAATTACTAAAATAACAGCATGGCTAATTGCTGGTGTACTGATTTTTTTAAATTTAAAAATGTTGATAAATGAAGCAGCGAGTGCTTGGGTAGGTGTAACTATTTTTTCTAAAATCGGATTAATTACGCTTGGCATAATTTCTCTAGCGCTACTTTTTTATACCCTCTTCTTTCCACTGTTTAAGACTGCACCAAAAACAAGTTCTATTCAGATGCACCCTGACATTGAGGAAATCAATCAATTGATAATCCCTGAATTTAAAGTTATCGCCATCGCCCTTGATTTTAGTGAGAAAGACCAGAAACTTATTGCCTTTGCAATTGGTCAAGGAAAAGAAAATACTCGATACGTTTTAGTCCATGTAGTGGAAAGTGCTTCGGCCAAACTACTAGGAATAGATAGTGACGATTATGAAACAAGAAAAGATAAAGAAAGAATGGATTGGTATATCAATCAATTGCAACAGCTTGGTTACACTGTTGAGGGGCATCTAGGATTCAGAAATAGGGCAAAAGAAATTGTACGTATCGTAAAAGAATTGAATGCTGACATGTTAGTTGCAGGAGCACATGGTCATACTGGATTAAAAGATTTTATTTATGGCGAAACAGTCAATACCGTTCGACATGAATTAAAAATACCTGTACTCATTGTAAATGTGTAATGCAAAAAAAAGAGTAAGGAAAATTAATTTTCTACATAATTAAGGTCCTTACCAAAAGTTTCTTCTGTAAACCAAGCAGCAGTAAAACTTATAGTCATTACAATTGCACCAGTTACCCAGCCAGCAGTAATATAATCACCGGTTGCCAATTGTAAATTTTTAAACAAAAGAAACATCAAGGGCAGCGCACCTCTCACCATATTAGGCACCGTAGTAGTAGCGGTTGATCTTAAATTAGTACCAAATTGTTCTGCCGCCATCGTTACAAAAATGGCCCAAAATCCTACGCTAAAACCCATTGCAAAACAAATCAAATACATGTCTGCAGCAGTTCCGTTATGCTGGTTAAAGTAAAGGAAAAAAGATAGTACGGTAAGCCCATAAAAAATAAATAACACTTTTTTTCTACTTTTCAACCAATGACTAATAAAACCAACTAGCATATCCGCTAATGCAATTGCAGCATACGCATACATGGTTGATTTTTTAGGCAACACCTCTTCTGAAAAACCAAATGCTTTTCCAAAATCATTTGAAAAGGCAACTAAAATTCCAATAACATACCAAGTAGGTAGTCCAATTAAAATTGCCAGTATATATTTTTTAAACCGAACGCCATTGGTAAAAAACATAAAAAAATTACCTCGCTGAACATCTAGTTCTTTCAACTTAGTAAACATTCCACTCTCCAATACTGATATCCTTAAAATTAAAAGGCAAAATCCTAAACCTCCTCCTATAAAATAACAGATGCGCCAATGAAAATTTTGAGAAATAAAATAAGCTACTACTGCGCCTGTCAATCCGATTCCTGCAACAAAAGAAGTACTCAGTCCTCTTTTTTCTTTACTTACCAATTCAGATACTAGCGTTATACCAGCACCTAATTCCCCTGCCAATCCTATGCCAGCAAAAAACCTAGTAAGCCCATATTGAAAGGGGGTTTGTACAAATCCATTGATAATATTAGCAATTGAATACAAAACAATAGAACCAAACAATACACTCAATCTCCCTTTTTTATCTCCCATTACTCCCCAAATAATTCCACCCACCAACAAGCCAATCATTTGCACACTGATAATAAATTCTCCTTCAGATTTTACTTGGTCCATAGAGAGTCCCATATCTTTTAAACTATCGACCCTTACAATTTGAAACAATAACAAATCATAGATATCTACAAAATAACCCAATGCGGCTACTAGAACAGTAATATTAAAAATGGAGTTGGAATTTTTATTCATCGATTTTTAATTTATAATTCAATGCTATGAGGATTTTTTAATTTTACCAAAAAATAATTTCATTAGGATAGGGGCAGTAGTAATCAAAACAATTCCCACTACAATCACTTCCAAGTGCTTTTTTAAATCAAAGCCATACCAATCCAAAAATAATATTTGCAGGTAATGGCCGGCAAATAACATGGAGAATACCCAAGCAAAAGATCCTACCACATTATAAAATATAAATTTACTTTTATTCATGCCCACAATGCCCGCTACAATGGGTGCAAAGGTTCTTAGGATTGGTAAAAATCTAGCCATTACAATAGCGCCTCCGCCATGTTTTTCATAAAAATCCTTGGCCTGAAATAAATATTTTTTCTTAAACAAAAAGCTGTCTTTCTTCTCAAATAAATAGGGGCCGCTTTTTTGACCAAACCAATAGCCTGCAAAATTGCCAATTACCCCAGCCAAAGAAATTACCACCCCCAATAAAAATAAATTCAACAAAGAACTTTGTAGATCAATTCCAAATGCAGTTTTTACAAGGTTATCGCTAAAGATTCCTGTTACAAATAACAAGGAGTCTCCTGGTAAAAAAAAGCCTGCAAATAAACCCGTCTCAGCAAATACTGCAAATACGATGAACCATAAACCCCCATTATCAATATACCATTGAGGTTGCAATAATTCAGTCCAGTGAAATAATAAAATAAAATTGAACATGCGTTTGGTAAAGCTTAAATGTGAATTATTTTTTTACAATTTGATATTCAACCAATGCTGATCAACCAACTGCATCTTTATTATAAATACTACTCCTTTTTTTCGGTATCAATCAAATCTCCTTCCCATCTACTCACTACCACCGTTGCAATACTATTTCCTACCACATTGGTTGCACTTCTTCCCATATCAAGCAAAGGATCAATCCCTAAAAGTAAGGCGATGCCCGCTTCTGGAATATTAAATGTAGCCAAGGTTCCAGCAATTACTACTAATGAAGCCCTCGGCACACCTGCAATTCCTTTACTAGTTAACATCAATACTAATAACATCGTAAGCTGAGTGGCTACTGGAATATCCATTCCATAACTCTGTGCAATGAATAGCGAAGCGAAGGTCATATACATCATACTTCCATCCAGATTAAAAGAATACCCTAATGGTAAAACAAAGCTTACAATTTTATTCTTACAACCAAAATTCTCTAACTCTTGCATTGTTTTTGGAAAAGCTGCTTCGCTGCTGGAAGTACTGAAGGCTAATAAAATGGGTTCCTTCATTCTTTTAATCAAATTCAAAACTCTTCTTCCTACAAATAACGATCCTACAAAAATTAAAAATATCCACAACAGTATTAGGCCAAAATAAAATTCTCCAATAAAAATAGAATAGGTTTTTAAAATGCCAATTCCTTGTTTTGCAATTATAGCTGACATTGCTCCAAAAACAGCTATCGGTGCGAAATTCATTACATAGCCAGTCACTTTTAAAATGATTTGAGCTAGCACATCAATCGCATGGATCACAGGCTTAGCTAATTCTCCGATTGCGGCAGCTGCTACTCCAAAAAATAAGGCAAAGACTACAATTTGAAGAATCTCATTTTTTGCCATTGCATCAATAAAACTTGCAGGAAAAACATGATAAAAGAAATCCTTAACAGTGAGCGCAGCCTTATCGATACCGCTATTGGCATTGATTTCAGGAAGGGTTAAATGCATGGCTATCCCAGGCTTAAAGAAATTAACCAATACCATCCCTAACAACAAACTCATGAGTGAGGCACTGATAAACCAAAGTAATGTTTTACCTCCAATACGACCTACTGAATTAATATCTCCCAATTTAGCAACCCCAACTACTAATGTAGTAAACACTAGTGGCGCCACGATCATTTTAATTAATCTTAAAAAAATATCTGCCAAGATGGTAAACCATTCTAATTTTTTATCTCTTTGTTTAAGGCTTTCATTTTTTTGAACAACAACTAATTCTCGCTGTTTTTTTAACTCCTGGTAAATCAAATTCGATGTGTCAATAAAGGAAGTTAGCATACCATTGACTGATTGAAGTGAATCCGACAACAGCTTAATCTGAGAAACCACCGCCTGCTGATTTCCACTGGCTATCAGTTGGGAAGAAGCCAACTTTTTTTGTTCGATTATATTTTTTTGAATGGCAAGTAGTCTAGCATATCCAGTACTATCTTTTACTAATTCATAAGACTTCATAGCCCCCTGCAGTTGCACCAATTTAGACTCAGCTACTACAATTTGTTCGTTTTCTTTTCCAACGTAATTTCT
>CANCRO010000038.1 GCA_947380605.1 Chitinophagaceae bacterium | reverse complement strand
AAAAAATATTAATTTCCTTTTTTAAAATCTAGTGTTCTTATGTCGAAATCTTTATTTAGAACCAAAAAGATTGAAAGCATTATAGCGGAAGGGAGTGATGATTCGCATGGTGGTGGAGGATTGAAGCGAGTGCTTACTATGAAGGACCTTACTTTTTTTGGCATTGCAGCCATTTTAGGTGCGGGAAGTTTTAGTAGCCTTGGTGGAGCTGTTTTTCATGGAGGTCCTGGAGTAGTTATCTTATTTATAATTACGGCTATCGCCTGCGCCTTTACAGCTTTCTGTTATTCTGAATTTGCAAGTCGCATACCCGTTGCCGGTAGTGCATATACCTACGCTTACGCTTCTTTTGGTGAATTATTTGCCTGGATTATCGGTTGGGCTTTGATAATGGAATATTCAATTGGTAATATCTATGTGGCTTATAGTTGGAGCGATTATTTTACTTCTTTTCTTCAAAAAATAAATATTCATATTCCCCAGTATCTATGTACTAGTTATATGGAAGTTAAAGATGCATTGGCCTCAGGGAGCGCTAATAGTGATTTGCATGATGCTTGGGATAATGCTCCAATAATTGGGGGTTTAAGAATGATTTTCGATTTACCTGCATTAATCATAAATGTGCTCATTACCTTTTTAGTTTATAGAGGTATAAAGGAAAGCCGCAATTTTAGTAATCTAATGGTGATGCTAAAAATGATTGTGGTGGCATTGGTAATTATAGTGGGCGGGTACCTTGTTTTTTCAAAAGGCTTAACCTTTAATTGGATGCCAGCAAATGCTGATGGAGTCAAGTCATTTATGCCTAATGGTTTTAGTGGAGTGATGGCTGCAGTCAGTGGCGTTTTTTTTGCCTATATCGGATTTGATGCGGTAAGCGTATTAGCAGAAGAAAGTAAAAATCCTCAACGGGATCTTCCTAGAGGGATGATTTACTCATTGGTCATTTGTACGATCGTTTATATTTTGCTGAGCTTAGTTTTATCAGGTGCTGTGAATTATCAAAAATTTGATGTGGTAGGCGACCCACTGGCATTTATTTTTGAAAAGCAAAATTTAAATGTAGCCTGGATGCAATTTTTTGTTGCTATAGCTGCAGTAGTGGCCATGACTAGCGTGATGTTGGTATTTCAAATGGGACAACCAAGAATCTGGATGAGTATGAGTAGAGATGGTTTGCTGCCTCCCGTTTTTCAAAAAATTCATTCAAAATTCAAGACACCTTCTTTTGCTACTATCATTACAGGTTTGGTAGTTGGACTTCCCATTTTATTTACGGATAAAACATTTGTACTTGATTTTACCAGTATTGCTACTTTATTTGCATTTGTACTTGTTTGCGGTGGTGTGTTATTGATACCTCGAAAAGAAAGACAACTCAATAAATTTCATCTACCCTACATTAATGGTCAGTTTATTTTTCCGTTAATCGTACTTGGAGCAATGATTTTATCGAAGATTTTGTATAGGAGTTATTTTTCCGAAATGATCAATTTCGATTTTAGCCAGCACCCTGATTATATTAGTGGAAAAAGTAGTTTTATGGATCTAGCTACACCTAATATATCCCTCATTATTTTTTGGTTAACTGCTGTGGCGCTGTCAATATTGTCGTTTGTAAAGAAATATTCTTTGATTCCATTAATGGGATTAATTACTTGTTTGTATTTACTTACGGGGATGACCAAAAGCAACTGGGCATGGTTTTTAGCTTGGCTACTTATAGGATTAGTCATCTACCTTTTATATGGATATAAGAAAAGTAAATTAGCAGTTTAATCATTTCAAACAGGAATCAGGTTTTCAAATGATTAAAATTGTTTAGGTTGCCATCCTCGTTTACACTACAAACTAATTTAACTTTATAGAGTTAACTTTTTTAATAGAAAAATTTCGCTGATTATGAAGTACCAGGAGGGTGATAAAATAATCGTTTTACTGACCAATGAAGAAGGAAAGGTAATAGAGATTATGAATGACAAAATGGTGATGATAGAGGTGAAAGGAGTTCGTTTTCCTGCTTATATGGACCAGATTGATTTTCCTTATTTTAAAATGTTTTCTGAAAAGAGAATTGTAGAGAAGAAAAAGATTTTTATTGATAATGTTAAACAGGAGAAAGGAAACTTAAAAATAAAGGTAGATAACGGTGTATTTCTTGCCTTAATGCCTGTTTTTGATAAAGACGTTTTTGATGATGATGTGGTGGAGAAATTTAAGATTTACTTGATTAATCAAACTGATACTGCTTTTAACTTTATCTATCGCTTGTTTTTTAGTGGTGAAAATAGTTTCGAATTAAAAAATAATATACATCCGCACAGCGATTTTTATTTACATGATGTAAATTTTGAAGACCTAAGTGATAATCCACGATTCGATGTAGAATTTAGTCTAACTATTCCTGATAAAAAGAAAGCTCCTTATTACGAAACCTCTCTAAAATTAAAGGCTAAGCAAATTTTTAAGCGTATTGAAGAGATTCAATTAAAAAATGAGCCGATGTTTTCCTATCCATTGTTTCAAAGCTATCCAGATAAAGTGGATGAAGAAAGGGTAGACCTCAGTAGTTTAGGGAATGCTGGATATAGAATTTATGAGCTGAGTAAAGTCAAGGAAAATTTGCCTCCAGCAAGATCTGTTGTAGATCTTCACATCGAAAAATTGACAGACAATTGGAAAAATCTAAGTAATTTCGAAATACTCACGATACAGTTAAAAGCGTTTGAAAAGTTTTTTGACCTTTCTGTTGCGCATCAACAATTAGAATTTACTGTTATTCATGGGGTAGGTGTAGGAAAGTTAAGGGATGAGATTCATGCTATATTGAGGTTGAAAAAAGAAGTGAAATCTTTTGTAAACCAATACCACAATTTATATGGGTACGGTGCAACAGAAATCTATTTTTCTTATTAGTAAATAAAATTTAATTATTATTTTTCAATGAACTTCTTATTAGCCACTTGGGAAAAGTCTTTATTCGTTTTATTGCTGAGTGTTGTTAGATATTTTCTAATAGGGGGTATTGTATTTATGCTTTTTTATGTATGGTTGAAAAATAAAAAGATATTTCAAAAGATAGAGCAAAGATTTCCTACTAATAAAGATTTTAAAAGGGAAATTTTCTATTCCCTTAGTACGTTTCTAATTTTTTCAATGGTTCCTTTTGTTTTGGATCATCCATTATTGAAACCTTATTCCAAGTTATATACAGGGATTACTACTCATGGAATGGTATATTTTTTTCTAGTTTTTCCTTTAATGCTTATTGTTCATGATACGTATTTTTATTTCACTCATAGAATGATGCATCATCCTAGACTATTTAAATTTTTTCATGTCATTCATCATAAAAGTGTCAATCCTTCTCCTTGGGCAGCCTATGCATTTAATCCTACGGAGGCTTTGATTGAAATAGGAGTTATTTATGTTTTTGTATTTTCTTTCCCCATTCATTTGATACATGTTTTTTCTTTTATGATTTTTATGACACTATATAATATTTATGGCCATTTGGGATATGAAATTTATCCTAAAGGTTTCAATAAGCATTGGCTAGGTCGTTGGATCAATACATCTGTTAATCACAATATGCATCATCAATTTTTTAAAGCTAACTACGGATTATACTTTACCTTTTGGGATAAGGTTTTCAACACACTTCATAAAGATTATGATGAGCATTATGAAAGGATTACGGAGGCTAACCAGCAATTGAGAAATAAATTAAAAGCTTAACTATTTTGAATGGGATATAATTTTTTACTTGCATAAAATGTTCCAAAAGGAATGAATGCAGCTATAAATGACAGGACAATTTTTTTAATTGTCCATTTTTGAAGGATAGCTACTTGAAATAATAATAGAACATACAGTATAAATAAAACGCCATGCATCATTCCGATGATATAGTTAGGAGTGGGATATTTCAATAAATACTTAATAGGCATGGTAATAGCAAATAGTAAAAATGAACAACCTTCTAAAAATGCAATTAGCCTGAAACGGGAAAAGGAATTTGAATTCATAAACTTTTTTTTATACTTAATTAATCTACGTCGTTTTTATTGGCACTATATTTCCTCCATTTATCAATTACTGCTAACATATCTTCCGGTATATTACTTTCAAATAGAATGGGCTGTTTGGTAGTAGGATGTATAAAGCCTAATTCTTTAGCATGTAAAGCTTGACGGTTGCAAATTGAAAAGCAGTTATCTACAAATTGTTTGTACTTTGTAAATACTGTTCCTTTTACAATTTTATCTCCACCATAAAAATCATCATTGAATAAAGGGTGTCCAATGAACTGCATATGAACCCTTATCTGATGCGTACGACCAGTTTCGAGTCTACATTCTACGAGTGTTACATAATTGAATCTTTCTAGTACTTTATAATGGGTAATCGCTTCTTTTCCATATTCTCCTTCGGGATAGGTAGTAAATAACTTCCTAAATCTTTGATGCCTTCCTACATGTCCAGTAATTGTCCCTTCATTTTCTTGAAAGTCACCCCATACTAAAGCAATATATCTACGGTGGACAGTATGATTAAAAAATTGTTTAGCAAGGTCGGTCATTGATTTAGGATTTTTCGCCAATACCAATAGTCCAGTTGTATTTTTATCTATTCTATGCACCATGCCAAAACGGGCTAATCCACTTTCTTCTAAATCTGGATTTTGTTGTTTTAGATACCAGGCTACTCCATTAATTAATGTACCACTGTGATTGCCGCTGCCTGGATGAACGACTAATCCTGCTGGTTTATTGATTAATAAAACATCCTCATCTTCATAAGCTATATTAAGCGGTATGTCTTCAGGAACTATATCATTAGATTCAGGATGACGATTACTAAAAACCACAATTTTATCAAATGGCCTTACTTTATAATTCGTTTTAACGGGCTTATCGTTTACCAATACTAATTCATCATCAATTCCTTGTTGAATTTTATTACGAGTAGCTCCTTCTATGCGACTCATTAAAAATTTATCAATACGCAGTGGCTCTTGTCCTTTTGGAATTTCTATTATTAATCGCTCATAGAGTTCTTCTGTATCTTGTAATTCTTCCTCTACTTGTATAATTTTGTTATCCATTATTTTAATTTATTATCCTTTTATTTATGCATTCAACTATTTAGAGAGATCATATATTGCTATTTTTTCTGAAATAACCCTAATTTAAACGGCTTCATAAACCAAAATGTCTGCCCTCTTTTCATTTATCTTTGCAAATTAAATCAATTACATTGGATAAGCAGTTAGTAACCTTTAAAGATTTGGGTTTAATCGATTATAAGGCTGCCTGGGATTACCAGGAAGGATTACTTCGTGCGAATGTTCAGCTCAAGACTGCTATTGCCAAAGACTTGAATCAAAATCTTGACTCTTCAAGTTCAGATGGCCCCAACCCTTTATCAACCACTCATTATTTTATCCTTTGCGAGCACCCTCCAGTATATACTTTAGGAAAAAGTGGTCATTTGGAAAATGTGTTGATTAGTGAAGCTGAAATGGACCAAAAGGGTATACAGTTTTTTAAAACCAATAGAGGAGGAGACATTACTTTTCATGGCCCTAGTCAAATTGTAGGTTATCCTATAATCGATCTAGAAAAATTTTATACGGATATAGGTAGGTATTTACGCGAACTAGAGGAAGTGATCATCCTTACATTGGCAGAATACAATATTGTTGGAGGAAGAATTAAAGGGGAGACTGGTGTTTGGATAGATGGAGGAATAACAGGCAAAGAGAGAAAAATATGTGCAATGGGTGTTCGTTGTAGTAGATGGATTACCATGCATGGATTTGCCCTTAATGTGAATACCGACTTAAGTTATTTTGAAAATATCATTCCTTGTGGAATTCAAAATAAGCAAGTCACTTCAATCGCAAGTGAAGTGAATGGTTCAGTAGATATTTTATCAGTAAAGGAAAAATTACAGCGAAATTTTGAAAAGGTATTTAATGTTAGCTTAATTCAATAAATAATTTTACTGATCTATTTATTTCGTTGATCTTTTAAACTAGCCGAACTCTTCGCTTCTTTTTGAATTAAAAATTTTGATTTTTCTATCAAATTATTATTCTCATACAAATTAAAGTGGAACCATCCAGCATGCAGAAAATTTACTTTTTCCATGATCAAATAGGATTCATTTATTTTTGAAAGTTCAAAAAGGAATACATTGTTTTCGTCAAAAAATTTAATAGACATTTTTTTTGTTGTTGCATCTGGTAAAGCAATGATTACGTTATTATCTTTGCCTACAAATACATATTTACTTGGAACAAATACTGGAGGAGCTGTTGGAACTGGTGCTTGGAGGGGTACTAATGCTTCTTTTTTGTCAGAAAGTGTTATTTTTTTATTAGGAGTAATTTCATATCTAAATTCGGCCCGCTGCTTTATTATCATTTCATTCTCAAATTCTATTATTTCTTTGTTGGTTCTTTTAGCCGTATCTAAAGTGGGTACATAAGATTTACTAAATAAATAATTTCCTCCATCAAAAGCAACAAATACTCTATAGAATATTTTTCCTTCGGGCATTTTATTATCTACATATCCATTTTCTTCATTCATTGGATTAAGGACCGATCCAATGGTTACAAATTTTTTAATGCTATCAGTTGATCGCTGGATATTGATATGGCTAATTTGAATGGGGTAAGCGTTTTTCCAACTAATAATTGCCTTACCCTTATATAGGGTTACAGAAATTTTTGGTAACGTATCCTGCGCAAATACTTTACTTGAAATAATGGTACATAATAAGACACCTATAAAAAGGGATTTAAGCATAATATCTTAAACGAAATTTTTCAAAAAATATTGGTCCAAAGGTAATGACAAAAACTTGCAGTTAAAATTTCAAGGTGCTAGGCTCCAAAGATAAATTCCCCTGTAATCCCCCAGTGTGAATGCACAAGATATTACTTCCTTTTTTGAAAAAATCTTTTGAAATACAATCTATTACACCTACCATCATCTTTGCTGTATACACAAAGTCAGTGGGTAATTGATATTTCTCGTAGAATAGATTCATCGCCGCTATTAGGTCATTATTTTTTTTGGCATATCCACCAAAATGGTAGTTGTTGATTAGTTGAAAAGGCAGATTAGTATGGGGTAATGTAGATAAAAATTGAATTCTTTTTTCAATGTCATTCATATTTTTTAAAACAGGAAAACCAATGAGTTGCTGATCTTTATTTAAATTTTTTAATAGTCCTGTGAAGGTGGTTGCAGTGCCAATTGCACAGCAAATATGGGATGTGTTTTCCGGGATCCAATCCATTATCATAGCGGCTCCATTCGCTCCAACTGAACTATATCCTCCCTCTGGTATGATGAGGTATTTAGGATAGCTACAATTGATTGGTGCTAAAAATTCAGATTTTTCCTTTTGGTCATATTCATGACGAGTAATGAATTTTAACTCCATCCCATAGGCTAAACAAGCTTGAAGGGTATGACTCAGTACTTTTGGTTGCTCTCCTCTAATAATTCCAATACTCTTTAATCCAATTTCTTTGCTAGCAAAGGCAGTTGCTACCAAGTGATTTGAATACGGACCTCCAAAAGTTATTATGCCCTCACTACATTGCTGTTTCGCTTTTTCTAAAAAATAATGTAGTTTAAACAATTTGTTTCCAGAAACGATTGCATGTAATTTATCCAGCCTTAAAACAAAGACCGTTACTTCCTTTTGATCAAACAAACTGTCGGATAATTTTTGAATATTAATTTTTGATGTGGGGAAAAGCATTTCTATGATATATTGATATATACTATTATTTTTGCATTTGCGAATTTGCAACTAAAAAAACAATTTACATTAAAATATGCAACCTACCCTTTTAATATTAGCAGCAGGAATGGCTAGTCGTTATGGAAGTATGAAACAAATACAATCCTTTGGTCCTTCTGGTGAAACCATCATGGACTATTCCATTTATGATGCGATTCGTGCAGGTTTTGGGAAAGTAGTATTTATTATTAGAAAAGATTTTGCAGATGATTTTAAAGCCATTTTTGAGCCTAAATTAAAAGGTAAAATAGCCATAGAATATGTTTATCAAGAAATGGATGCATTTCTACCAGATGTTCAGATACCTGCTGATAGGACTAAACCTTGGGGTACCGCACATGCACTTTTATGTGCCAAAAATGTAATTAAAGAACCCTTTGCAGTAATTAATGCAGATGATTTTTATGGAAAAAATTCATTTGAAAAAGCAGTTGATTTTTTAAAAAATCAATGTAATGAAAAGTCATATGCTATTATTGGATATGAACTTGCTAAAACTTTAAGTGATCATGGTACGGTCAGTAGGGGGGTGTGTAAAGTAGATGCTACTGGTAAATTAGTTAGTATAAAGGAACGCACTAAAATATACAAGGCTGGGGATAAAATTGTTTTTGAAGAGAATGGTGTTCAAGAAGAAGTTCCATTTGATTCAAGTGTATCGATGAATTTCTGGTGTTTCCCTCCCTCTATGTTTGCTACAACAGAAAATTTATTCCATGATTTTGTCAGGAAAAATTATACAGATATAAAGGCTGAATTCTTCATCCCACTATTAGGAGATAATTTTGTTCAAAATCAAGGAGGTACTATTCAGGTAATTCCAACTTCTGCACAGTGGTTTGGCGTAACTTATAAAGAAGATGCCCCGATTGTAAAAGCAAGTGTTGAAAAATTGGTGTCAGATGGAGAATATCCCCTCTCACTATGGGCTTAAATAAAAAAGCGTTCCAATTGGAACGCTTTTTTAATATTCTTTTAATAAATTAGTTTCCTACCACCATAAAAACATACTCTTCCATTTTCTTAACTTGATGAACTCTATCCAATTTTTTTAATTCAGTCTTATTAGGGGTTTTTATGACTTGGTATTGATTATTTGATTTCTTTAATTTATCAAGTAGCGTAATTATATTTCTAGATTTTGCTGCATATACTACTCCATCTGCTTTTGAATCTTTAGCAGTGATAATACCTATGACTTCTCCTTTTCCATTAATAACAGGACCTCCACTATTACCTGGATTAGCAGATACATTTAATTGGTAGGCAGATGAATCGCCATCACTTCCGGATTCTGCACTTAGATAACCTTCACCATAAACAATTTCATTTCTTGGAAATCCTAGAGTGAAAAATTGTTCTCCGAGTTCTGAATTTTCTTTTTTAATGCTATAAGGTAAACTAGAAACCGCCTTGAAAGCAGTATCTGTTATTTTCAGGATAGCCAAATCAACTTCTTTATCTGAATAGAGAGCCTCTGCTTTAAAAAACTCACCCTTTTTATTTTCTATATAAATATTTTTCATTCTGCTGATGACATGCGCATTGGTAACCAAGTAACCTTTTCTATCAATTAAAAAACCAGTAGCTCTAAAATCAACTTCAGGCTTTGCAGTACCCGCTTTTTCAATCGCATCTATTGATTTTAATTTATTTACTTCACGATTCGTCTTATTGATTTGATCTACTAAAACACGATAATTTTCATTACCCAATTTACTGGTGAAACTTACAATTAATCCGGAAGCTAAAACAGAAATAAAAGCTGCGATAGAAGCAGCCACTGCGATATTACGTTTATATTTTTTCCACAGATAAACAATTTTTGCCTTTCCGTTTAAAGGAGATAATCCAATTATGCCTTCGGATATCAATTGAGCCTCCACCTCCGTCAAGCTATTTTTAAAAGTCTTGATAGATCCAAAAGTTTCAACTCCTTGTAAAAAGTAAGTATGCTCCACTACTAATTGATCTAATTCAGCATTCTTTTTGCGATTAGTTTCAAATAGTGTTCTTTCCTCATTGGACATTTCGCCTCTTAAGTAGCGTTCAACCTCCTCTAATAATAAAATATCATCCATTGGTTAAGTATATTTATATTGGGCAAAAAATATTTTTTTTAATCTTATCAAGCACTTGTATTTCTGGGTTTTGGCATTATCTGCATTGGTATATCCAAATTCAAGTGCCAATTCCTGCATATTCTTTTTTTGCAAATAATAGCCATCCAATAAACTTTTGCAAGGTTCACCTATTTTGGACATTGCATTCTCCATTAAATTAAAATCATCATTTCTCTTCTCGTGGTCTTCAATTTCTGCATCCACTGGGACGATGTCTACAAGGTATTCGAGGTTATAATTGTATTTTCCTAATTGTTGTAACCTTTTTAACCACAATCGCCGACAAACTGAATAGAGATAAGTTTTAATTTGACAGTTCAGCTTAAAAGTCTCTTTTCCTGCATTTTCATAAAGAACTATCATCGCTTCTTGAAAAATATCCCTAGCATCTTCCACAGACCCATTGTTATTCAAAATAAAGCTTTGAATAGAGGAGAAGTTATCACGATAAATCAATTCTATTGAATTTTTATCGCTTCCTGCAAGACCCTTTAGTAATATTTGTTCTTGTTCTAATGTATCCACTATTCTTTTATTAATACGTAAATGTCTGAAATAGTAACCCAAATCAAGCAAAAATATTATTTTTTGTAAACAAGGGTTACCTTTTATACTTTTGCGTATTAATCGTCATATAACCAATTAAAACACAAAAAAATGAAAAAATTATTAGTTTTTGCAGTTGTTGCTGCATCTTTCGCATCTTGCGCTGGTGGTGAAGAAAAAAAAGTTGAAGGTGATACTGCTGCTGCTGTTGTAGCTGCTCCTGCAGTTGATACTACTAAAAAAGCTGACACTACAGCTAAGCCTGCAGTTGATACTGCTAAGCCAGCTGCTGCTGCTCCTGCAAAGAAGTAATTAAAAAAGTTTGAAATCTGACCTTGTCTGATTTCAATTACGATTTTGTAAAAACCCTCTATTTATAGGGGGTTTTTATTTTTAGCCCCAGTACTTATTAAAAAATGGCCAAAAACCTCTTTTTTCTGATTATTTTTCAACTTTATACCTTGGTTATTAAAAAATATTAGGCTCATATCATTTATTATCCTAAATTTGTGCTTCATTATGAAAAGTCAATCAAAATTCACCCGATTTTATTTTAGCTACTATTTTAGTAATAGTACGGGAGTCTTTTGTTAAAAACTGAAACTGACAATAACAGATTAACATAAAAAAGAATCCCGGCTAAATAGTCGGGATTTTTTTATGGGTCAACTAAAATATATTTAATAATTTTGTGTTCATTATATATGAAAAGCCTTGCTGGAAAAAATACTAAAATGATCGCTTCCAATGCTTCTAGGGCAGCTTCGGGTGATGGAAAAACCAGCAAAGTTTCTATTCAGGGCTTTGAAGGGAGTTTTCATCAGGAAGCAGCAAGGAATTTTTTCGGTAAGGACGTAGAGGTAATTTGTTGTGCCACCTTTAGAGAAGTGGTTAAAATTGCAGAAAATACTAAAGAAAGTAATGGGGGAGTAATGGCAATCGAAAATTCTATTGCTGGAAGTATATTACCTAATTATAATTTATTGCAAAAAAGCAATCTTACCATTGTTGGTGAAGTATATCTGCAAATTCGTCAAAACCTGCTTGTAAATCCTGGAGTAAAACTAGAGGATATCAAAGAGGTTCATTCTCATCCAATGGCTATCCAACAGTGCTTTGGTTTTTTAGATAAGTTTAACTGGAAATTAGTAGAAACAGAAGATACCGCTTTAAGCGCAAAGCATATTCATCAACATCGGAGCAAGCATATAGCAGCTATCGCTAGTAAATTGGCAGCTGATATTTACAAATTGGATATGATTGCTCCCAATATCCATACCCTTAAAAATAACTATACAAGATTTTTAATTTTACAAAATCAAGTGCAACCTATTGAGCTATTGGATGCAGATAAGGCGTCAATTAATTTTCATACGGATCATTCAAAAGGTAGCTTGGCAAAGGTTTTGACAGTGATAGCAGAATCAGGTATCAATCTAAGTAAGTTACAATCCTTTCCTATTCCAGGCAGTGATTGGAAATATTCCTTTCATGCAGATCTTGAATTTGAAAGTAAAATTCAATTTACTAACATGATTAAAGTAGTTAAAAAAATAACTGAGGGTTTAAAGATTTACGGGGTGTATAAAAAAGGAAACTAAACTAAGTTTAGTGCCCTAGAATAGAGTAAAAAAATGAAAATTTGAATTGAAAATTAGCATTAATGAATACTGAAAAAGAGGTGAATAGTAAAATAGCTACACAGGTAAATCCTGCTCAAAGTGTAGAGCAGAAATCTTTGCTTGCTGACCGATTGGATGGAATTGGTGAATATTATTTTTCTCAAAAATTGAGAGAAATTGATATGCTCAATAAGGCTGGTAAGCAGGTAATCAACTTGGGTATCGGTAGTCCTGATTTACCACCTCACCCTTCTGTAATTGAAACTTTACACGAACAATCTTTGAAGCCTAATCAGCATGCTTATCAAAATTATAAAGGTAGTCCAATATTGAGGCAGGCTATTGCTAAGTGGTATAATAAATGGTATGGAGTTCAAGTAAATGCTGATACAGAAATACTTCCTTTAATTGGAAGTAAGGAAGGTATTATGCATATCTGTATGACCTATTTAAATGTGGGTGATACAGTATTGATTCCTAATCCTGGTTATCCAACTTACCGAAGTGCTGCTAAAATTGCTGGTGCTAACGTAGTTGAATACTCGCTAGTAAAGGAAAAAAACTGGTTTCCCGATTTTGAAGAAATAGAGAAAAATGATTTAAGCAAGGCTAAACTAATGTTTGTGAATTATCCACAAATGCCCACTGGGCAATTGCCTACGCAGGAAATGTTTAAGCAATTAGTTGCTTTTGCAACTAAACATTCGATTTTATTGGTGCATGACAATCCTTATAGCTTTATTCTAAATGACGAGCCGATGAGTTTACTCAGTGTGCCGGGTGCAAAAGAGGTGGCTATTGAATTAAATTCTTTAAGTAAGTCGCATAATATGGCTGGCTGGAGAATAGGAATGTTAATAGGAAATGAAGCAAGAATTAATGAGGTATTGCGATTTAAAAGCAATATGGATAGTGGTATGTTTTTACCTGTTCAACTTGCTGCAGCAAAGGCACTAGAATTAGGTGAGGATTGGCATGATGAAGTCAATCAAGTATATAGCATTAGGCGTGAAAGAGTTTTTGAACTATTGCAATTATTGGAATGTGATTTTGATAATAAGCAGGCTGGAATGTTTGTATGGGCTGCTATCCCTTCAAAATATAAAGATGGATACGAATTGAGTGACCAAGTGCTCAATCAGGCCAATGTTTTTATTACACCAGGAGGAATATTTGGAAGTGCGGGCAATCATTATGTAAGGGTAAGCTTGTGTAGTACCGAAGAAAAAATTAAGGAAGCCATACAAAGAATAAAAGCTTCTGTTAAATAAAAAATGCAACTATTTTAATGCAAGATTCGAAATTTATAGTGCCAATAAAAACTTCGGGTGAAAAAGAAATTTCACCTTCACTTTCCTCCAATGTAAAGATGGAAGGAGCGGTAATTACTATCGTTGGTGTAGGGCTCATCAGTGGTTCCTTTGCCTTAGCGATGAAGGAAAAAGGATTTGCTAAAAAGGTAATAGGCGTAAGTAGAACCGAAGCTAGTTTGAAGAAGGCAAAGGAATTAAATATTATTGACGAGGCGATGTCGTTAGAAGAAGCAGTGGTAATCAGTGACTTTATTTATGTTGCTATACCAGTAGATGTAATGTTGCCGGTGATGGAAAAAATAATGAACCTCATTACCGACAAACAAATTGTCGTGGATGCTGGCTCTACTAAGTTTGAATTATGCCATTCTTTATCCGATCATCCTATGCGGGAAAGATTTGTTGCAACGCATCCGATGTGGGGAACCGAATATAGCGGACCAGAAGCTGCAGTAAGAGGCGCTTTTGAGGGAAGGGCTTGTGTTATTTGTGAGCGTGAAAAAAGCAATCCAGCTGCTGTGGAAATAGTTGAAAATATTTATAAACAAATGGGAATGCATATTATTGATATGGATGCCAAAAGTCATGATGTTCATGCGGCTTACATCAGTCATATCTCTCATATCACTTCTTTTGCTTTGGCAAATACCGTATTGGAAAAGGAAAAGGAAGAAAATACCATTTTTGAATTGGCGGGTGGTGGCTTTGAAAGTACTGTTAGACTAGCAAAGAGTAATCCATCTATGTGGGCTCCCATTTTTATGCAAAACAGAGAAAATGTCTTGGATGTATTGAATGAACATATCGCTCAATTGAGAAAATTTAAATCTAGTCTTGAAAAAGAAAACTTGGACTATCTAACAGAATTGATGCAAAATGCGAATAAGATCAAAAGAATTTTAAAATAAAAAAAGCCTAATTATTATTAACATAAAAAAAAAGAATCCAACAGTAATATCATAAAAACTAATTTTACAATGCAAACACAAAACACTAACACAATGAAAGAGTTAATACAAGAAAAATGGAACAAGCGTCCTTTAGTAATCAGTGGACCTTGCAGTGCCGAAACTGAAGAGCAGGTAATTGAAACCGCTACCAGACTTAGTAAAACAGGTAAAGTAGATATTTTACGTGCGGGAATTTGGAAACCAAGAACTAAGCCAGGTTTATTTGAAGGAATCGGTGCTAAAGGATTGTCTTGGTTGGCTCAAGCAAAAAAAATTACCGGTTTACCTACTACGGTTGAAGTAGCTACCGCTAAGCATGTTGAAGATGCGTTACATTTTGAAGTAGATATGCTTTGGATTGGCGCAAGAACAACTGTTAATCCTTTTAGTGTGCAAGAAGTTGCAGATTCACTTCGTGGAGTGGATATTCCAGTGTTGATAAAAAATCCAATTAATCCTGATCTTGAATTATGGACAGGTGCTATCGAGCGTATTCAAAAAGCAGGTATTAAACAAGTAGGTATGATTCACCGTGGATTTTCTAACTATGGTAATACCGAATATAGAAATGCTCCGATGTGGCATTTACCAATTGAAATGAAACGTAGATTCCCTGAAATGATTTTGATTTGTGATCCCTCTCATATTTGTGGTAACAGAACCAATTTGCAATCGGTTTCACAAAAAAGTATCGATCTTGATTTTGATGGTGTTATGATTGAAAGTCATATTGATCCAGATAATGCTTGGAGCGATGCTAAACAACAAATTACTCCAGAGCGTTTAGCAGAAATGCTCGATGCTTTAATCTGGCGTTCTGAAAATAGTGATAAGCAAGAATTTATTACCGCTTTGGCTACATTGAGAGAACAAATTAATCATGTAGATGATGAATTGCTTTTGTTGATCGGTCAAAGAATGAAAATTGCTGATAAAATTGGAGAATATAAACGCGCTAATAATATTACTATTTTACAAGCTAACCGTTGGAATGATATTTTGCAAAAAGCCTTCAAAAAAGGAGCTGGATTGGGACTTAGCGAAGAATTTATTACCAAGTATTTTGATGCGATACATTTAGAAAGTATCAATCACCAAAATAATGTAATGAATAAATAAGTGATTCAAAACTTATCCAATTTTTTATAGCCTTGTTTTTAGCGAATAGTTTTTATGAACGTTTATAATTTTATAAGTAGTGATAAATAAAGTAGAACACCTTTTTTCTGATAAAAAAGTGTCTTATTATTTTGATGCTGATTTTGCATACTTGGAGCAGATTGTTTCAAAGGATAATACTATTCTTATCACTGATAAAAATGTATTTGCCGCTCAATCATCCAACTTCACCGGATGGAAAACAATCGTTATCGAGCCAGGTGAGCAATTTAAACAACAGGCAGCTGTTGATTATATTTTTGAGCAATTAATCGCTTTAGAAGCCGATCGTAAAACATTTATTGTAGGTGTAGGAGGTGGTGTGGTAACTGATATTGCAGGATATGCAGCCAGTGTTTATATGAGGGGACTAAAATTCGGTTTTGTACCTACTACCATTTTATCAATGGTAGATGCTTCTATTGGCGGCAAAAACGGTGTGGATGTAGGCGTATATAAAAATTTAGTAGGCCTAATTAGGCAACCCGAATTTTTGCTTTTTGATTTCTCTCTTTTAAAATCTCTTCCTCAAGAACATTGGGTAAATGGATTTGCAGAGATCATCAAGCATGCTTGTATTAAAGATCATTTGCTTTTTGAATTACTTGAAAATGAAACATTGGAAAATTTCCAATTGGATGAAAAAAAATTAAGTAATCTAGTAAAGAAAAATGTAGGGATCAAGACAGCAGTAGTAGTGGAAGATGAGTTTGAACATGGAGATAGGAAGCTACTTAATTTTGGACATACGATTGGGCATGCCATTGAGAATAATTACGAATTACTTCATGGTCATGCGATTAGTATTGGAATGATGGCGGCTTGTTCACTTTCTGTAAAATTGAATCAATTTTCTGCAACTGAAAAACAAAGAGTTGCTCGATTGATAGAAAAATATCAACTCCCCATCCATCAACAAATTGATTGGGGAAAGATCTGGGAAATATTAAAAATGGATAAGAAGAGGGCGGGTAAAGAAATGAATTTTGTGCTTCTTAATAAAATTGGTGAAGCCATTGTTTACCCTATTCCTATGGAACAGTTACAAGATTTAATTAATCAAAGTTTATAAGGTGATAGTAAAAATAAAACCGGGTAAAATTTCAGGAAATATTCTTGCACCTACTTCTAAAAGTTCCATGCAAAGAGCTTGTGCTGCTGCTTTGTTAAATAATGGAAAAACAATTATTGGAAATCCGGGAAGAAGTAATGATGATCTTGCTGCATTAGGAGTTATTGATAATTTAGGGGCAACAGTATTGCAGCAGCCAACCAATGAATTGCATATTGAAAGTAACGGAGTAAATCCTGTTTCTGGAGAAATGAATTGTGGTGAAAGCGGTCTTGGTATTCGCATGTTTGCACCAATAGCTGCCTTGAGTGACCAAGAAATAATCATCAATGGAACGGGAAGTTTATTATCAAGACCGATGGATTTTTTTGATGAAATATTTCCAAGTCTAGGAATAAAAATATCATCGAATCAAGGAAAACTACCTATTAAAATAAAAGGACCTTTAAAGCCAGCAGATATAACGATTGATGGATCATTAAGTTCTCAGTTTTTAACTGGATTATTAATGGCATTTGGTAAGGCAGCTACTCAACCAGTTACCATTACAGTAAATAACCTGAAGAGTAAGCCCTACATAGACCTCACCTTGCAGGTGATGAAGGAATTTGGATATTCGGTCATTAATCATCAGTATGAGTCTTTTGAAATTCATCCAGTAAATGAAACAACGCATCAACCAAAGAACTATCTTGTAGAAGGTGATTGGAGTGGTGCTGCATTTTTGTTAGTGGCAGGTGCCATCGCAGGAGAGATTACCATCAAAGGACTAAACGTATTTTCATCTCAGGCAGACAAGGCTATTTTAAGGGCTTTAACCATGTCGGAAGCAGTCATTTCAATTGCTGAAGATCAAATCGTAATTGGTCCTGGAAAATTGAAGGCTTTTCATTTTGACGCAACCGATTGTCCAGATTTATTTCCGCCTATGGTGGCTTTAGCCTCCTTTTGTGATGGAACAACCGTAATTGAAGGAGTAAGTAGATTAGCACACAAGGAAAGTAATCGTGGATTAACCCTTCAAGAAGAATTTGGTAAAATGGGAATAGCCATTACGCTGCAAGATGACTTGATGTTGGTTAAAGGAGGTACAGGGATAACTGCTGCTACTGTTCATTCTCATCATGACCATCGAATTGCAATGGCTTGTGCTGTTGCTGCATTGAGAGCTGATGGAGAAACAGCAATTGAGGAGGCAGAAGCTATTAATAAAAGTTATCCTACTTTTTATGATGACCTTAAAAAATTAGGTGCCTTAGTTCATTAATTTTAGTAATCTTTTTAACGAAGATTATTCTTTCAATATTGTTAACTTAAAATCCCTTCGAGGGTTGTAATTACTATGAATAGTTTTGGTCGAATTTTTAGAGTAAGCATATTTGGTGAATCACATGGTGAGTGTGTGGGCATCAATATTGATGGTTGTCCAGCAGGCTTGCCTTTAAATCTAGATGATTTTTCTGTAGATATTGATAGAAGAAAATCTGGTGCAAAAGGGACTACTCCTAGAAAGGAAGCAGATACTCCTAGAATAATGAATGGTGTTTTTAATGGCAAGACTACTGGCGCGCCGATTACTATATTATTTGATAATACCAATACAAGAAGTGGAGATTATGAAAAGCAAAGAGCGGTACCTCGACCAGGACATGCTGATTTTGTCGCTTCTAAAAAATTTGGTGGTTTCGAAGATTTTAGGGGAGGTGGTCATTTTAGTGGAAGATTAACTGTTTGCTTAGTTGCTGCAGGTGTCATTGCTAAAAAACTTTTACAAAATATACAAGTGGAAGCAACGCTTCTTGAAATTGGTGGAGAGGCAGATCCTGAAAAGGGTTTACAAAAAGCTATCGATGCAAAAGATACTGTTGGAGGATTAGTTGAGTGTAGAGTAAATGGCCTGCCGATTGGATTGGGAGAACCTTTCTTTGATTCTGCTGAATCTTTAATTAGTCATGCAGTATTTTCTATTCCTGCAGTGCGTGGTATAGAATTCGGTACAGGCTTTTCAGCAGCCAAAATGTTTGGAAGTGATCACAATGATTCGATTGAAAGTATGGATGGCAAAACGGCTAGTAATCATGCAGGAGGAATAGTAGGAGGGATTACTAATAGTAATGAACTGGTTTTCAGAATTGCCATTAAACCAACTTCTTCTACTCCAAAAGTTCAACAAACTATTAATGTAGAGACTGGTTTGATAGAAGATTTTTCAGTTAAAGGAAGGCACGATTTATGTATAGCCTTGAGGGTGCCCGTGGTGCTCGAAGCAGTAACTGCATTCGTTTTGGCTGATTTGATGCTATTGGAACATCAAGTTTCTCGAACGATCAAATGATTGATATAGCCTAATTGATATGCCATTTAATTTTTTGCTAGGTATAAAAATTAATTTATTAGCACTTCATAATTAGTAGACGGTTTTATTAGTATATTTTTTTAGATGCTTTTGTTTTAAATAGTAATTAGAGGATAGGGGAGTGTTGTAGGTTTATTAATTGAATGCTTTAAACAGGTAGGATGAAAAAAATATTTTTTAAAAATTTTAGGCTGCTCCAACCGATCTATTGTATACTGCTTACCATCACTTTTTTTTATTCCCCCCATTCTATTGCCCAACAAAAAACCGCTATCGATAATAAAAAGAGTAAGTCAGCTAAAAGTGATACGCTATATGGAGTAGCTAGTTTTTATGCAGACAAATTTAATGGGAGAGAAACAGCCAGCGGTGAAATTTTTAGTCAAGATAAGCTTACCTGTGCTTGTAATATTTTGCCTTTAGGTACCTGGTTAGACGTTACGAACTTATCAAATGGAAAATCGGTTAAGGTAATTGTAAATGATCGTTTACATCCTAAAATGCAACGTTTAGTTGACCTTTCTAAGAGTGCAGCTAAAAAATTAGGTTATCTCTCTCATGGTCTTGTGAAAGTTAAAGTGGTGGTTTTGCATCCTAAAAAATAGTAGATAGAATTGCTTTACGGTACTTTGATTAGAATGCTTTTTTCTCTTTTTTGGAAAGTAATTATTTCCTATTTCGAAAGATAAGAATCTAGCTCATTACTCATCTACTTATTTTAATGGTTATTTTTGCAATCTTTAAATAATTCATTTTATTAAAATTTAACAAGGGAATTGATTGTATGGCAAAGATTGGAATCAATATCGCAACAGGTAGTTTACAAAAAGAAGAGATTATTGTAGGAATAGATTTAGGAACTACGAATAGTTTAGTAGCTGTTATACACCCAGATACAAAACAACCTATTGCATTAAAGGAGCATAATACGGCTTCCTTAGTTCCTTCCATTGTTTATTTTGATGAATTTGGAAATGTAACTGTTGGTGAAATAGCAAAAGATAAATTGATTACTGATCCTCAACGAACTATTTTTTCTGCTAAGCGATTGATTGGCAAATCTTTTAATGATATAAAAGAAAATGCTTCTTTTTTTTCCTATAAAGTGATTGATGATAATAAAGATGGATTAGTAAAAGTTCAGGTGGGAGATAAATTTTATTCTCCAGTAGAATTATCCTCTTTTATTTTGAAAGAATTAAAACAAAGGGCAGAGCATATTTTAAAAACTCCCGTTAATAAAGCGGTTATTACTGTCCCTGCCTATTTCAATGATGCTCAGCGGCAAGCAACTAGAGATGCAGGTAAATTGGCAGGTTTAGATGTATTGAGAATTATTAACGAGCCCACCGCAGCTAGTTTAGCCTACGGTCTTGGATTAGATAAGGCAATCGATAAAATAATTGCAGTGTACGATTTGGGTGGTGGCACATTTGATGTTTCTATTTTAAAAATTAGCAATGGAATATTTGAAGTCCTATCTACCAATGGAGATACTTATTTAGGTGGTGATGATATGGATAATTTGATTGTGAAGTATTGGTTAAATCAGTCAGCAATAAGTGAGGATGAGCTTAGAATGAATCAACAATTTGCACAGGCTATTCGATTAAAGGCACAAGCTGCTAAAATAATATTGTCAGAAGCAGAAATTTTCGAAGAAGAGTTGAATGGTGATCAGCTCAGGATTACTCGATCAATTTTCGAAGAACTTATTGAACCATTAGTAACTAAAACAATCAACTCTTGTATAGCGGCTTTAAAAGATGCCTCTTTGAAAGCAAGTGATGTTGAAGTAGTGGTGATGGTAGGAGGGTCAACAAGAGTGCCTTTGGTAAAACAAAGGGTAAGCCAATTTTTTGGAAGGCAGGTGAATGATACAGTTAATCCCGATGAAGTAGTGGCTTTAGGTGCGGCAATTCAGGCGGATGTTTTGGCTGGAAATAATAAAGAATTTTTGCTCTTAGATATCACGCCTCTTTCTTTGGGAATAGAAACAATGGGTGGACTAATGGACGTTTTGATTCCGAGAAATTCTAAAATTCCTCATTCTATATCTCGACAATACACTACATATAAGGATGGACAAGGAGGTATTAAAATTTCTGTTTTTCAAGGTGAGCGAGATATGGTGAATGATAATCGTAAACTAGCTGAATTTAATTTGACTGGAATACCGGGTATGCCAGCAGGATTGCCAAAAGTAGAAGTGAGTTTTTTATTGAATGCGGATGGAATATTAGTGGTAAAAGCAAAAGAGTTACGAAGTGGAGTAGCTCAAAGTATTGAAGTAAGATCTCAATTAGATTTAACGGATGATACTTTAGAAAAAATGTTACTCGATTCCATAACCCATGCAAAAGAAGATATTGCAACAAGGGCTTTAGTAGAAGCTAAAACAGAAGGAGAACAATTGTTATCTACTACTGAAAAATTTATTCAAAAAAATGCTTCACTGCTATTTCCAAACGAGTTATTGCTTACCGCTTCTGCCATGCAGGCATTGCAATTAGCCCTTACAATGAATGATAAAGATTTGATTCATACTAAAATTGAAGAACTAAATGATTTATCCAGACCCTATGCAGAGCGGGTAATGGATGTAGCAGTAAGTAGTGCTATGAAAGGCAAAACTATTTAATGGTTTGTTGTTGACTCTTTTTTTTAAATACAGGATTATTTTTTCAATTCCATTATCCTGTTAATATATTTCCCAATCATGTCAAATTCTATATTCACTTCATCACCAATTACTAGGTGTTGCATATTAGTGTGCTCGAATGTATAGGGTATAATAGCCACTCGGAAACTTTGATTAGAAACATCAAAAAGCGTAAGGCTGATTCCATTGATAGTAATAGAACCCTTTTCTATTACTAAGGAAGCAAATTTTGGATCAAATGAAAAGGTGTATTCCCAACTTCCCTGTTTTTCTGCAATTGCTGAACAATTGGCCACTGAATCTACATGGCCTTGAACAAGATGCCCATCTAGTCTTCCGTTCATTGGTAGGCATCTTTCCAAATTAATGATTGATTTGTTTTTCCATTGTTTTAGATTCGTCTTTTGGAGGGTTTCCTGTATGGCAGTAACCTTATGTTTTCCATCTTTAATTTCCTCTACCGTAAGGCAAACTCCATTGTGGGCTACACTTTGGTCAATACTTAGTTCATCTGAAATGGGGGATTCAATCCAAAAACTGATATTATTTTCGGAGTAAATGAGCTCAGTAATCATCCCTATTTTTTCAATAATTCCTGTAAACATGCCACAAATTTACTTTTTTTATTATTTGGATTTTGAAATTTAAATATTTCCACTATATTTGCACTTCTAAAAAAAACTACCAAAGGAGGTATATCAAATGTTAATAATAGATTCTAAAGATTGCGAAAACATCGACAAGGCGTTAAAAAAGTATAAGAAGAAATTCGAAAAAAGCCGTGTTTTACTACAGTTAAGAGAAAGACAGGCCTTCATTAAGCCTTCTATCAGACGTCGTACAGAGGTGTTGAAAGCGGTTTATAAGCAGAACATTGCGAGTGGTAAAATAGACCTATAGTCTATTGATACATTAATAATATTTTAAACTGATATCTAGTAACTTTGGATATCAGTTTTTTTATGCCCCAAACTCATTCTTCACTCATCCAGTCATTTATAGATTATCTTACCTTTCAAAAGAGGTATTCCCGGCATACAATTGTTTCTTATGAGAATGACCTTTGCGCCTTTTTTGATTTTATAGCACTACAATTTGACTGTACTAAAATAGAAGAGGTGAATGCCTCTTTCGTTAGAACCTGGCTGGCATCAATGAAAGAAGCTGGTATGGAGTCTAAATCAATCAATCGTAAAATCTCCTCTCTCAAGTCTTTTTTTAAATATCAATTAAAGCAAGGGGTTGTATTGACCAGTCCAATGGTGACCATTATCTCTCCCAAGGTAAAAAAGCGTTTACCGCAATTTGTAGATGAAAAAGATATACATACCTTATTTTCCTACATTGAGTTTCCTGATAACTGGGAGGGTAAAACCCATCGCTTATTGTTACAGCTTTTTTACAATACGGGTATGCGGCAAGCAGAGTTGGTCAACCTAAAGGAGGCTCAGGTGGATAGCGGTAATGGCAATATAAAAGTAATTGGAAAAGGCAATAAAGAAAGGGTTTTGCCTGTAAGTAAGGAGCTGATGTTTTTGGTGGTAGACTATTTAAAAGGTAAAAGAATCCATTTTGAGCAGTTCGATAGCGAACTTTTATTGGTGAATGGTAAAGGGAAACGATTGTATCCCAAGTATGTGTACAATGTGGTCAGGCAATATTTAAGTTCTGTTACCACCATTGATAAAAAAAGCCCCCATGTTTTGCGCCATTCATTTGCCACTCATTTAATGAATAATGGGGCAGACTTAAACGCGGTCAAGGAATTATTGGGTCATAGCAGTCTTGCTGCTACTCAAATCTACACGCATAATACGATTGAAAAATTAAAAGATGTATATAAGAAAGCTCACCCAAAGGCTTGATTAATTTGGCCGATTGAAGGCTTAAAGTTTTGTGAATTCTGCTGGTTTTCTTTTGTATTTTAGGTTCAAATGAACTAACTTGTAAGGGCACTAGTAGCTCCTTTCAACGTTTAAATATTTCGCCTATGGGTAGAATAGATTAGCTGTTTTTTCACTTAATTGTTCACTTTTAATAAATTAGATCGTTATGAACGTAAACATTCAGACAGTACATTTTGATGCAGATTCAAAGCTTTTAGCCTACGTAGAAAAGAAAATTGCTAAACTTCAGCAATTCCATGACAGGATAACCAATGTGGATGTGTATTTAAAATTAGATAATGTGGTACATAATATAAAGGATAAGGTGGCTGAAATAAGTGTACATTTACCCAAATGCGACATTTTTGTAAAGCATTCTTCTAAATCATTTGAGGAGAGTTTCGACGAGGCGCTAGATGCGGTCATTCTTCAAATTAAACGAAAAAAGGAAATGCTTGCTGCATAGTTTTAAGCCCCTAAATAGGGGCTTTTTTATTAATAAATGGGGTAGAACCCTTTTATTTTTTAATTTTTTTTAAAAAATCTATTTCAAAATTTTAGATTTAATCAAATATACCTACCTTTGCCATCCAAAAAATAAGGATGCCTGCTGGCTACTAGTTTTACACGGATAGTTCTTAATAATAAGCCGAAGTAGCTCAGTTGGTAGAGCAGCTGATTTGTAATCAGCAGGTCGGGGGTTCGACTCCCTTCTTCGGCTCTGAAGTTTTGAGATAAATTTTATCATTTGTTTCAAATATTTTGGGTAGATGGCCGAGTGGTTAAAGGCGACAGACTGTAAATCTGTTCACGTAAGTGTACGTAGGTTCGAACCCTACTCTGCCCACAAAAACTTAGTTAATTTGCAAAAGCAAAATAACTTGGTAAAGTTCTTTTAAAGGTTGAATTAACATGATTGGTCCAATGGGCTGATTTTGCAAGCGGAAGTAGCTCATTTGGTAGAGCGATAGCCTTCCAAGCTATAGGTGGCGAGTTCGAGCCTCGTCTTCCGCTCTTAGATTACCTTCGGGTAAAGGGTTTAAGCCTTTGTAGCTCAGGGGTAGAGCACTTCCTTGGTAGGGAAGAGGTCGTGAGTTCGATTCTCACCAACGGCTCTAAAAATTAATTGATTAATAAATTCTTTATAAATATAAAAGTCTATGGTTACAGACGCTAAACGAAAACCAATTTTCAAAACAAATATTAAAAAATAAACAATGGCAAAAGAATCTTTCAAGAGGGATAAACCCCACTTAAATGTTGGTACTATCGGTCACGTAGATCATGGTAAAACAACACTAACAGCCGCTATAACCGATGTTTTGTCAAAAAGAGGTTTAGCGGAGAAAAAAAACTATGACGATATTGATGGTGCTCCAGAAGAAAAAGAAAGGGGTATCACAATCAATACAGCACACGTTGAGTATGCTACAGACACTCGTCACTATGCTCACGTGGATTGTCCAGGTCACGCCGATTATGTGAAAAACATGATTACCGGTGCTGCTCAAATGGACGGTGCTATCTTGGTAGTTGCTGCTACAGATGGTCCAATGCCACAAACTAAAGAACACATTTTGTTGGCTCGCCAGGTAGGTGTACCTCAAATTGTAGTTTTCATGAACAAAGTAGATCTAGTAGATGATCCAGAATTATTGGAATTAGTTGAAATGGAAATTCGTGAGTTGTTAACTTCTTACGGTTTTGATGGAGATAATACCCCAATCATTCAAGGTTCTGCAACTGGAGCTTTGGCTGGTGAAGAAAAATGGGTTGCTAAAATCAATGAATTGATGGATGCAGTTGATAGCTATATTCCTTTACCTCCAAGATTAGTTGATTTACCTTTCTTGATGAGTGTTGAGGATGTATTCTCTATCACTGGTCGTGGAACTGTTGCAACTGGTCGTATCGAAAGAGGTCGTATTAAAGTAGGTGAAGCAATCGAAATCGTTGGATTAATGGAAAAACCTTTAAACTCTGTTTGTACAGGTGTTGAAATGTTTAAGAAATTATTGGACGAAGGAGAAGCTGGAGATAATGCAGGTTTATTATTACGTGGTATTGAAAAAACCCAAATCCGTCGTGGTATGGTTCTTTGCAAACCAGGTTCTATTACTCCTCATACTGAATTCAAAGGTGAAGTTTACGTATTGAGCAAAGAAGAAGGTGGTCGTCATACTCCTTTCTTTAACAAATACCGTCCTCAGTTTTATTTCCGTACTACCGATGTAACTGGTGAAGTTACCTTGAATGCAGGAACTGAAATGGTGATGCCTGGTGATAACACTTCTTTAAATGTAGTGTTGATTCAACCAATCGCTATGGAAAAAGGTTTGAAATTTGCGATTCGTGAAGGTGGCCGTACTGTAGGTGCTGGTCAAGTTACCGAAATTGTAAAATAAGATAACATTAGTATCTTTGATAGAATTAGCTAATTAGCAAAATTTGCTAATTAGCTAATTCGTTTATACGGACATGGTGCAACGGTAGCATACGGGTCTCCAAAACCTTTGATCTTGGTTCGAATCCTAGTGTCCGTGCTGATTACTGTGACAATAAGTGCAATCCTAAGATTGATTTAATTTTTATAGTAGAATTTTAATAATTTTCAAATTAGAATAATGAATAAACTGACAGCTTATATAAAAGACTCTTATGAAGAGTTGGTTGAGAAAGTAACCTGGCCTAGTTGGGAGCTTTTACAGCAATCTACCATGATTGTGTTGGGTGCTACTATTTTCATTACCGCCATAGTTGGTATTATGGATTTTATAGCTAATGGGTCTTTAAAATTTATTTACTCTTTGTTTAAGTAATATTATCATGGAAGAAACTTCAGTACTTGAAAAGGAAAATAAATGGTACGTACTCCGCGTTGTAAGCGGTAAGGAACGTAAAATCAAGGAATATCTTGATAAGGACATCATTCGTAATGGATGGTCAGAAATTATTAAGCAAATCTTTTTACCTGTTGAGAAAGTATACAAAGTTCAGGCTGGTAAGAAGGTGATGCGTGAAAGAAATTTTTATCCTGGTTATGTGATGATAGAAGTGGCGGATAAAAAGCTGAATGACGATATGGTTCAGCACATTAGCAATATTAGCAATGTCATGCATTTTTTAACCGATGGAAAGGGAAGTAAGGGAAACATTATTTCACTAAGAAAATCGGAAGTAAATAAAATGTTAGGTAAGGTAGATGAGTTAGGAGAGGGCGGAGGAATGGTGATGAGTGAACCATTCATCATTGGTGAGACGATTAAAATAATTGATGGTCCATTTAATGACTTTAATGGTATGGTGGAAGAAGTGAATGACGAGAAAAAGAAATTGAAAGTACAAGTAAAGATATTTGGCAGGGCTACCCCAGTAGAACTAAACTACATGCAGGTAGAAAAAATAGCCTAACCTTCTTAAAAGCCACTTTTAGTGGCTTTTTTT
>CANCRO010000037.1 GCA_947380605.1 Chitinophagaceae bacterium | reverse complement strand
AAGAGCATCCCAATTTTTAAAATTTAAAACCCAAAAAATGGCAGCAACAAAAATTACAGTGAATAACAATGGATCTCTAAAAATAGAGGGAGATTTTGAAATTTTCGATAGAGAAGGGAATCAATATGATTTAGGTGGAAGAGAAGTTTTAGGTCTTTGTCGCTGTGGTTTATCTAAGAATAAACCATATTGTGATGGTGCTCACAATGGTCATTTTGAGCATGAAGCTAAAGCATTTGCTTTGCCACCTAAGAAAACGAATTAATTAATTAATGGGGTGAATGGTGGGAGAGGGAATAGTAAATATTTTCTTGACTATCCATTTACCCTATTCATTTCCAGGTTCTTCTTTATCCTTGTTAATTACCCTGTTATCAGGCAATTTTCCTCGTTTGTAAATGATTAAGCCATTTAAAAAATTACGAAGTACCTGATCACCAGCTTCTACAAAACCAGGATGGTCTTCATTTCTAAAAAGATCACCTAAGGCACCCTTGCTCATTTCGAAATCTACTAAGGAAAGTATTTCAATAATATCGTCATTTCGTAATGAGAGCGCTACTCTTAGTTTCTTTAAAATATCATTGTTACTTAGCATGCTATTTCTATTTGATGACTAAATGAGGGTAAACAACCCCCTCTATACTTTTAAAAAATTGAATTATTTGAAAATAACCGTTCCGATATTTTTGGCAAGCTCTATTTCCATTTGTTTTAAATGCTGGTGTATCTGCAATAAAACTAGTTGTTCTTCTGGATCTTTTGTTTTTTCTAAATCCCGTTGGTTTTCATCCATCAGTCTTTTTATCTTTCTTAATTTAAGATAATTGACGGTACTGAAAACTTCTTCTTTATAGAGATCCTCACGGGTGTCAATTTTACCTTCATATACCTCTTTCCAATTTTGGCTAATTTCATAGTCATAGTCCATTACTTGCATGGCAAGTTGCCGAATTACATTGTCTTCGTGGTAAGTAAAATTTTTGGCGGTTGGTTCCAAGCCCTCATCATACCAGGCTTTGTATGTTTTTATAAGCGTAATTAAGTTTTTATTATCGATCAGTTCTTCTAGCTGATTTTCAGCAATTTCAGAAAATACGTGATCGGCTACTCTTTGCTCATCATTCCAGGACTTGAGTCCGAATTCTAGTAAGCTTCTTACCATGGCCCTTTCATGTGGTTCATCTTTGTAGAGTAATGAAACCACCTCTTCATCTACTTCAAAATTTTGATTCCCTTCGGTATTCACGTGAATAACAGATTCTCGACTAGCCCTATTTTCCTCTTTATTTACTTTTTCGCGGACAAATTTATTGACTAGCGCATGTAATCCAGCTTCTTCAATTTTGAGAATCTCCGCACACTGTTTTATATAATCTTGTTGCTTAGTAAAATCTTCTGCCTTATTAATTTTCGAAATTGTTTCTGCTACCTGGTTAACTACAGCTGACTTTTTATTACTATCTGTACCGGCATCTTGAAGCATTACCCCTAATTGAAAAAGAATAAAATCTTTTTTATTTTCAGCTACGAATTGGGTAAAGGCTGCTGCGCCTACTTTATTTACATAGCTGTCAGGGTCTTCATTGTCAGGAATTAGTACCAATTTCACATTCAGACTTTCTTCAAGGGCTAAGTCTAGTCCGCGCAGCGCCGCTTTAATACCCGCGCTATCTCCATCATAAATGATGGTAAGATTATTCGTATATTTTTTTACAAGTCTTAGTTGATCTGGCGTAAGCGATGTTCCTCCACTGGCTACTACATTTTCAATTCCAGCTTGATGGAGTGATACCACATCAGTATAGCCCTCTACTAGTAAACATTCATCTGCTTTATCAATTGCCATTCTTGCAAAATAGCTGCCATATAAAATTTTACTTTTTACATAAATTTCATTTTCTGGCGTATTGATATATTTGGGTGCACGGTCATTGGTTTTTAATATTCTTGCTCCAAATCCTAAGACTTTTCCACTCTGATTATGAATGGGAAAAATAATCCGCCCTCGGTAGTTATCCACGGGACGCTCATCGCGGATGGCCACAAGTCCACTTTTTTGTAATAAATCTAAATTGTATTGGGCATTAATAGCCGCTTGAGCAAAGCTGTCTCTTGCTTCTGGATTAAATCCAATTTGAAATTTTTTAATGATGTCTTCTCTAAATCCTCTTTGTTTTAAATAGCTCAGGCCAATATCTTGACCATCTTCGTTATTGAATAAATAGTCACTGAAAAATTTTTGTGCAAAACTATTAATGATAAATAAACTGTCTGCACTAAGTTGCTGAAGTTTTTGCTCAGGAGTGGTTTCTGTCTCCTCAATTTCTACATTGTATTTTTGGGCAAGCCAGCGAAGTGCTTCTACATAACTGTATTTTTCATGCTCCATTAAAAAACCAATGCTATTTCCGCTTCTACCACAACCAAAACATTTATAAATCTCTTTTGCAGCGGAAACCGTAAAGGAGGGAGTTTTTTCATTGTGAAAAGGACATAAACCTAGGTAACTGGTCCCTCTTTTTTTTAATTTAATAAAGGAGCCAATAATGTCAATAATATCAATCCTTCCTTGGATCTGTTGTATGGTGTTTTGTGATATCAATTAAATAATTCTGTTGATGGTTTGGGCAAATGTAACAAATGTTAATAGCCATAAGTAATCCTTTAGCTAAATTTTAGTGATTCGAGGCCTGATTTTGTCATTTTTAAGCAGATTTGTGAAATTTTATCACTCATTGATTTGTATTAAGAACAAACTAATACCTTTGTCTCTAAAATTGAATGATATGAAAAAGCTTTTCTTTTTGATTGTTTTATGTAATATGGTTTTGAGTATTTCAGCTCAAGATATTAAAGACATAAGGAATTATAGTCTACTTGGTCAAACCCAAAAAGGGAAAGATGCGGTAGATAAGTATTTGTCTGTTCCTAAAAATGCGTTAAAGGCAGAGGGTTGGTTTTATAAAGCCGTGCTTTATATTGAATCTTCTAAAGATTCTACCAAACCAGCTAGTCAAAGTGCTGAGTTAAAAGCAACTGCTTTTGCTGCTTTGAAAAAATATAAAGAGCTGGATCCTAAAGTTCCTTTAATGGTAGAAAGAAATAATTCACCCATTTATGATTTATACATTGGCTATTTTTCTGAGTTAGGTGTAAAATCTTATCTTGCTAAAGACCCTGCTACTGCTGTTGAATTTTTCAAAAAGGCTTTAGAAATTCATGAATATATTTCATCTAATAATTTAGTTGGAAATAATGGATTTAAATTCACCTCCCTTGATACTACTTTAGTTTTATATACTGCCATTGCTGCAGGAGAAGCTAAAATGCCTGATGAAGCGGCAGTTTTTTATACCAAATTAGTAGATGCTAATGTTTCCCAGCAAGAGTATATTGATGCTTATCAAGTGATGGCTGAACGCTATAAAGCAAAAAAAGAAAAGGCTGCTTTTGATAACCTAATTACAAAGGCAAAAAAATTCTACCCAGAAAATAATGAATACTGGACTGCTTTGCAGATTGAAGAAGCTACTGATGGGGTAGGAAAACCTGAAATTTTCTCTAAGTATGAAGAGTTGTTAGTTAAGATTCCAGGAAATTATACTTTACCTTATAATTATGCTGTTGAACTTTACCGTTATATCTATTCGGATGAAATGCAGAAGGTAAATACTACGGATTTTAAAAATAAGCTTCCAGAGGTAATGAAAAAGGCGATTGCAATTAAATCTACCATCGAAGCTAATTTCTTATTAGCCAATTTCTATTACAACAATTCAATTGATATTTCAGAAGAAGCTAGAAATATTAAAGGAGTTAAGCCTGAAGATTTAAAAAAGAAAAAGGATTTGCAAGCTCAATCAGACCTTGCAATGAGCCAGGCGATACCTTTTGCAGAAGCAACTGTTTCTATCTATGGCTCTATAACTAAGCCTAAGAGTTCTGATAAAGTTAACTGTAAGCAAGCTCTTTCAATATTGAAAAGTATATACGAGACAAAGAAAGATGCAGAAAAAGTGGCTCTTTATGACGCTAAGGTGAAAGCCTTTGAATAGACTGATTAACTTATAATAAAAAAGGCAGCCTTTAGAAAAGGCTGCCTTTTTTATTATATCAACTTTTTTTATTTATAAACAATACAAGCAAATTTCAGCGTACTAAAATTTCTTTAAAACGCTCACTAATTTATTGGCTATAATAGTATACCCTTTGTCCGAAGGATGAAGGCCATCGTAAGTAATATCGATTGCTTCTTTTGGGTAGGGATATTCATCTGTTGCTGGATTAAAAGGAATTCCGATAAAACTAGGATAGGGAAAGTTTTTATAGTTTCCAGATTGGGGATCTTTTAGTCTTTTGTATTTCACCATTTTTTCTACCCTTAAGCTACTAGTATTATACAAATCAACCAGAGTAAATTTCTCGAATTGAGCGATTGAATCAATGGCTAAAGCAAATTGAGCGAGCGTTTGCCCCTTCTTCTCCTTATAGGAACCATAGGCATTATTTTTCATATTGGCAATGTATACGAAGTCGCCCCTTTGCATGGGGGTAATTAAAATGATTGTAGCATTATTATTTAAGCCCCGAAGCTGATTGATTATTATTCGAAATGATCCATAAACTGTTTTGTTTCCAGTATTATTTTTATAGTCTTCAAGATTTCCAATTACTCGGCCTTGCCACCAATCATTAGTGCCTAAAAAGAGAGAATAGACATCCGCTGAAGGGATAGCTATTTTTTCAAGGTTTTCAGCAATAGCTCCCGAGGTCCATCCGTTATGCCCTTGGTTGATATAGTTAATATAGGGAAGCTTTTCAATCACCCGAGTCATATACCCCTTTGTTATTCTGTCACCAGTTTCATTGGTATGCTCATTTAAATAAGTGATAGAATCACCGATTGCTACCCAGGTAATTTTCTTCCTTGAAAAAGAGCTGATGAATAGTAGGAGTGTGCATAAGATGAATAGTTTTTTCATTCGATTTCTTTAAGGTGGAATCAATTGAGTTGCTAAAATAATTTAAAGGAAAAATTAACAATAAATCAACTGGATAATTTTAGTTAAATGTCGGTATTTTTTATTTATTAGCCTCATTAAAAAACATTGCAGTAAATTCGTAGGCCTATTTATATTTTTATGGATTTTCATTTAGCATTTACACCCCAAAAAATTTCTACTACAATTCGTCATAATGAGAAATTATTGTTGATAGGATCTTGTTTTACTGAAAATATCGGGACAAAATTTAGACAACATAAGTTTTCTGTTTTAGAAAATCCGAATGGAATTTTATTCAATCCTATCAGCATTGCTTCATCTGTACATTCCTATATCTCAAATCAGCCTACTAAAGAAGAAGAACTGTTTTATCAAAATGAATGCTGGAATAGTTGGGATCATCATAGTCGTTTTTCACATCCTGATAAATCAATTTGTATAAAGGAGATAAATGAGTCAACCCTTGCTGCAAGTGATTTTATTGTAAAAGCCGATTGGATTTTTATAACGGTTGGTTCAGCCTTTGTGTATGAGCTTGAAAATAAACAGGTGGTTGCTAATTGCCATAAGGTGCCAACGGATAAATTCAGTAAAAGACTGCTCAAGGTAGAAGAAGTGACTGCAGTTTTTGAATCAATGTTAGCTGAATTATCAAAAGCGAATCCAAGTGCAAAAGTGATTTTTACCGTAAGTCCAGTCCGCCATCTTAGAGAAGGTTTTATTGAAAACAATCGCAGTAAAGCAGTTTTGATACAGTCAGTTCATCACCTAACGGATTCAAGAGAAAATGTATTTTATTTTCCGGCTTACGAACTAGTAATAGACGACTTGAGAGATTATCGTTTTTATGCAGAAGATATGGTTCATCCTAATTATGCTGCTACCAATTATGTTTGGGAAAAGTTTGTACCTGCTTGTGTCGATGAGGATACACAAATATTAATGAAAGAGATTAATATCATTAATGCGGCGAGAAATCATAAGCCATTTCAACCCACTTCTGAATTACATAAAAAATTCTTAGAAACCCATTTGCAAAAGCTTTTAGCGTTGAGCAAAATGTATCCTTATATTAATTTTGATGAAGAGTTGACTTATTTCAGAGGGAAGTAGTTGAATCAAACTTTCTTATACTGAGTAATTCTTTTAATGAACCCTATCACCTCGTACCTCCATTTCATCCATTACTTTTTTTTCGTATGCTAACCATTCTTTCCATCTTTTTCTAACTTTTGTTTTTGGGAAGTAGGTGTCGCAAAGGTCAATAAATAGGGTATAATGTCCTGCTTCACTTTCCATAAATTTCCTATAAAATCTTCTCATATAGTCATCGTCTAAACCTTCACTTAATCTTTTAAAACGCTCACAACTTCTTGCTTCAATCAATGCCATGGTTAATAGATGATCTAGCATGCGTTCCTCTGCACTTCCACCTTTTTTTTGAAATTCGATTAGTTTATTTACGTAAATATCTTTCCGCTGTTTACCTAAGGTTAATTTTCTTTTGTGTAGTTCAGCAAGCACCAGTCTAAAGTGTCCCCATTCTTCAGTTACAATAGGACTTAATTCGGTTACTAATTTTTCCTTATCGGAGTATCGCTGTATTAAAGTAATACAAGTGGTGGCTGCTTTTTGCTCACAATAGGCATGGTCGGTCAATATTTCTTCCAGTTGCATTTCTGCAAGATTAACCCATCGAGGATCGGAAGGTAATTGGAGACCCAGTATATTCTTTACATCCGTTTGCAATGATTCCATTATACAAAATTAAATGCAATGAAGGATAATTGAGCATCCTTCATTGCATTTATGCTAAGGTAATTTTAGGGCGCTAACTAATTACCTGAGAGTATTTTGGGCTGGTAAGCAAGGTTTTATTAATTTACAGTATAATTTTTTTCCAATGAGAATCTTGCCTTTACTTATTTCTAGTGTTATTACAGTCGGATTAGTTGTTACACTCAATTCGAAATTATTATTACCTGCTCCTTTGGGCAAATTATTGAGTCCTCAGCATGGGGTTTGGCAAAATGCTGAAAGCAGCCAAGCTAGTTTTAGTGAGGATTTTAAATTCCCTCAACTTACCGGTAAAGTCCAGGTTTATCTCGACGATCGTTTGGTACCCCATATTTTTGCTGAGCGTGATCGGGACCTGTATTTTGTTCAGGGATTTTTGCATGCTAAATTTCGTTTGTGGCAAATGGAGTTACAAACGCATGCAGCTGCTGGAAGGGCAAGCGAAATTGTTGGAAAAATTGCGCTTAAGCATGACCGTGAATTTAGACGATTAGGAATGGTTTATGCTGCAGAGTCTTCTTTAAAAGAAATGGAGAAGGATCCCCAAACCAAATTGGCTTGTGATTCCTATACGGAGGGTGTAAATGCCTATATCGCTTCACTTACTGAAAGTTCTCTTCCTTTGGAATATAAACTGATGGGGTATAAGCCCGAAAAATGGAGTAACCTAAAATCTGCTTTATTTTTAAAAAATATGTCAGAAAATTTAGCTGGTCATGATAATGATTTTGAAATGACCAATGCTAAAAATTATTTTAGCAAAGAGGATTTCTCCAAGCTTTATCCTTCTTATCAAGATTCATTAGACCCAATTATTCCAAAGGGTACTATTTATGAAAAACCTTCGATTGAACTTAAAGTACCTGTTGATGTAGATTCTAATTATTTAAATAAAAAAGATCTTGCAGTAACTACTCAGGAGGAAAAGCCTGATAGGAATAATGGAAGTAACAATTGGGCAGTCAATGGAGCAAAAACTAAATCTGGTTCCCCAATCTTATGTAACGATCCGCATTTGGGATTAAATCTTCCTTCTCTTTGGTACGAAATGCAATTGCATACTCCCGAATTAAATGTTTATGGTGCGACTTTTCCTGGAGCTCCTGCTGTAATAATAGGATATAATGATAGTTGTGCTTGGGGGGTTACCAATGGCGGTAGAGATGTAAGAGATTATTACGAGATTCAATTTAAGGATGAAAGTAAAAGGGAGTATTGGTATGATAGTGCTTGGAGAAAAACGGAGTTTAGGTATGAAACAATTCTAATAAAAGATTCCGCTACCTATATGGATACGGTTGCCTATACAGTTTTTGGTCCAGTCATGTATGATCAATCTTTTAGTGGTGGCAGGGCTTCTAATTCAAGGTATTTTTCAGTACGTTGGAAAGCACATGATAAAAGCAATGAATTAAAAGCATTTATGCAATTGAATAAAGCGCATAATTATGAAGATTATTTATTAGCAATCAGCAACATGAAGACTCCTGGTCAAAATTTTGTATTTGCTAACAAAGTAGGTGATATTGCGATGCGTACACAGGGTGAATGGCCTGCAAAGTGGAAAGGGCAGGGCGATTTTATTATGCCTGGCACCGATAGTACTTATCAATGGCAAGCAATGATACCCTTTGAAGAAACTCCTTTTCAATATAATCCTTCTAGAAATTTTGTAAGTAGTGCTAATCAAGATCCTGCAGATTCAAGCTATCCTTATTATTTAGGAAGAGGATATCCCTTATATCGTGGAATTATTATTAATAGACGTCTGCAAGCTTTGAATGATATTACTCCAAAAGATATGATGTCATTACAAACCAATAACTACAATGTATTTGCTGAAATGGCAACCCCATTACTTTTGAATAATATAAATGAAAATGGATTATCACTAAATGAAATTAAAATGCTCCGTTTATTGAAGGCATGGGATTACAACAACGCGCCTTATTCTAGGGGAGCCACCGTGTTTGATGTAGTATGGACTAACTTTAGCAAACTGGTTTTTGATGATGAATTCAAAAACGCTCCTCCTGTAATTATAAGGCCGCTTGAAAGCACTTTACTTCAAGGAATCTTGAGCGATTCAGCCTATAAATTTATAGATAATATTACCACTACAGAAATTGAAACCTTGTCTGATGTTATAACGATTGCTTTTAAAAATTCAATAGCGGACCTAGAAAAAGCGCAGAAAGAAGGAAGGCTTGAGTGGTCTAAATTTAAGGATACTCGGGTGAATCATTTGACAAAGCTTGAACCGTTTAGTCGATTACATTTATCCATTGGAGGCGGAACGCATAGTATTAATGCTACCAAATCAAATCATGGTCCTAGTTGGAGAATGATTGTAAGTCTAACTCCAAAAACAGAAGCCTATGGAGTATATCCAGGCGGCCAGAATGGAAATCCAGGAAGTCGATTCTATGATAATTTTATTGATCATTGGGCGTCGGGAACTTATTATCCACTATGGATGATGGCAGCTGGCGAAGAGGGTGATAGTAGAGTTCAATGGAAGATGTCTTTTACTAATTAGCCGATTGACAATTGTTTCATTTTGTAAAAGACATTTTTGTAAATACGTTTTAAATTTTTAAGTTATGAAATTTATAGTTTCAGTTTTATTGATTGCCTTGCTTAGCCTAGCAGTTGGCTTATATCTTCCTTGGTGGACAATAGCTTTGGTAGCCTTTATAGTGACTAGCCTAATTCCTCAAAATCCGATGAGGTCTTTTTTGTCAGGCTTTACGGCTCTTTTTTTATTGTGGGGAGCTTTAGCATGGATCATTAGCAGTAACAATAATCATTTGTTGGCAGGGAAGGTAGCATTGGTACTTAAAATGGGGAATCCTATCCTATTAATTATTGTGACTGCATTGATTGGTGGATTAGTAGCAGGTTTTGCAGCATTAGCTGGGAGTTTTGTACGTCGAAAATAATTGAGGTTATCATGGCTTACTTAGGAGTGGTCTAAAATTTTTTTATGCGGGTATTGTTATTTCTTCTTTCTCTTCTTCTTTTTGAAAATATTGTTGCACAAAAAATTACAGGAACTATATTTAATGATAAAGGTGATCTATTGCCTTTTTCTTCCATTACTGTTAAAGGAACCTCAATAGGAGTCAGTGCTAATAACCGGGCAAGGTTTGTGCTCTCTCTTTCTCCTGGAAAATACACTTTAATTTGCCAACATATTGGCTATGCTTCTCGGCAAGAAGAAATTACTATTACTTCTAGTGACAAGGAAATATCCTTTGTATTATCTGATCAAAAACTTTTGATGAAGGAGGTGGTTATAAAGAATACGGATGAAGATCCAGCCTATGCTATTATTCGTGCAGCTATTAAAAAAAGAGAGTATTATCAGCGTCAAGTAAGTGGGTTTACTTGCGAGCTTTATACCAAGAATATGGTGAAACTTCGCAAGCTACCCAATAAAATTTTTGGCAAGAAAATGCCAGAAGATGTTACGAGGAATAGGTTGCTGGATTCTTCTGGTCAAGGAGTTATTTATTTATCGGAGTCAATATCTTCAGTTGCTAGACAACTTCCAGATAAATTTAAAATAGATGTAAGAAGTAGTAGAGTAAGTGGTAGTGGTGGATTTGGTTTTACATTCCCTACTTTTCTTTCTTTTTACCAAAATAATGTAACCGTATTTGCTGAAAGATTGAATCCCCGTGGATTTGTATCACCTATTGCCGATGGAGCGATCGGTTTTTATAGTTTTAAATACTTAGGTAGTTTTTTTGAAAATGGAAAAGAGATTAATACAATTCGAGTAAAGCCTCGCAGAAATTATGAACCGTTATTTTCTGGCATTATTAATATTTCCGAATCTGATTGGCGAATCCATAGTGTAGATTTATTGTTGACAAAGAAATCTCAACTGGAAGTAATTGACTCTCTTCAAATCACTCAACTTTATATACCTGTTGACAATGAAGTTTGGAGTGTTAAAAATCAATTGCTTCACTTTAGCTTTAATCAATTCGGCGTAGAAGCAGTCGCTAATTTTGTGAATGTTTATTCTGACTATAATCTGGAACCTTCCTTTCCAAAAAAGTATTTTGATAAGGTGATTATCAAATATGATACGGGTGTAAATAAAAAATCAAAAGCTTATTGGGATTCGGTTCGTCCGATGCCACTTGAAAAGGAGGAGGCAAAAGACTATCAAGTAAAAGATAGTTTATTTGAGATAAGAAAAGCAGCATCTCTTACAAAGAAATCGATCGACTCTTTGAAAAAAATGCAAGGTAAACTTCATCCTTCAAATGTATTTTGGAAAGGGATCAACCGAACGCATTATAGCCTTGCAGGTAATTATAGATGGGGTATTACGCCGCTGGTTAAAAAACTGGAATACAACACTGCAGAAGGGCTTGTTTTCAATTCTTCAGGATATATTGATAAAATAATTTGGGGTCAAAAACAAAGACTTTCCATACGTCCTAATCTTCGTTATGGTTTTTCTAATACCCATTTAAATGGTTGGCTAGATTTGAGTTTACAAAATCGAAATTTGAATTCAAATAAAAAAATAAAAAGGCAATCATGGAATCTTTCATTTGGTAAAAGGGTTACTCAGTTCAATAAGCAAAGTCCTATAATACCTTTAATTAATTCTATTAATACACTGTTTTCAGGAATTAATCATTTGAAAACTTATGAAAATATTTTTTCAAATGTCGGGTTTAGTAAGAAGTTTGAAAGTGGTCTTCAAATGGGAATTAATGCCTTGTATGAAGACAGAATCCCTCTTCTTAACACTACTAATTTTACATTTTTTAAAAAAGATACCATTCACTTTACCCCTAACTATCCTTTCGAAAAAATTAATGAAGCCGATTTTACAAGACACCAAGCTTTGATGGTAAGTTTGGATCTAAGTATCAAGCCAGGCCTTCATTTTATTGAGTATCCAAATAGAAAAGTACCTATAGATTCAAAATTACCCACCTTTAGTTTTAATTATACGAAAGGTTTAAAAGGTATACTAGGTAGCGATGTGAATTTTGACAAATGGCATTTTAATATTGGGGATGATAAAAATTTAAAATTAGCTGGCACATTCCGATATAAAATTGGAATAGGTGGATTCATTAATAGAAAGAAAGTGATGATTCAGGATTATCAACATTTTAACGGTAATCTTTCGATTCTAGCGGGTGAATATTTAAATAGTTTTCAATTGGCTCCTTATTATGCTAATAGTACTACTGCAAGTTTTTTCAGTACAGTTCATTTGGAGCATCATTTCAATGGATTATTGACTAATAAAATACCTTTATTTAATCGGTTGAATTGGAATATAGTTGCTGGGGGAAATTCATTTTATATCAACCAGTCTGATAATTATTCTGAATTATTTGTTGGCGTCGAAAATATATTTAAAGTATTTCGAATTGATTTTGTTGCTGCTTATCATGACGGTAATAAAACCATTGCGGGCATTCGAATCGGAACCGCTGGATTGATAGGCGATAACATTAAAATAAGAGGAAGGTAGAATTGTTTTAGTCTTAAAATATTCCTCTTTTTATTCGTTAAGGTAGGGTATCAACGGTTTCATCTAATTCCGTGATAAAAGAAACTTCCTTTTATTTATCTTTGTTAAAATTTTTGGTTTGCCCTGCAAGCATCCAATTCATTTATTAATTGGCAGTAAAGCCGATTGAAAAATTAATTTCCTGTTACAACAGGATCAAAAAATAATATTATGGCACTACTTCACAACCGTGTATCCCAAGCGGAATTAAAAAGGTTATTATACGAGGAAAAGGAACATCGTACTACCATTTCATTTTACAAATATTTTCCAATATCAGCACCTCAAGCGTTTCGGGATCAATTATATCAAGGTCTTGATCAATTAAAAGTATTTGGAAGAATATATATTGCTCATGAAGGAATCAATGCGCAGATAAGTGTACCCGACAGTAGGGTGGATGATTTTACCCATTATATCAATTCTATTGAGCCGCTGAAAGGAGTGCGTTTGAATGTTGCAGTTGATAGTACCAACCCAACAGGAGAGGAGTCTATACATGGTAAATCCTTTTGGGTTTTAAAAATTAAAGTAAGGGATAAAATTGTTGCAGATGGTATTCAGGATCCTGAATTTAGCATGGAGAATCGGGGGAAGTATGTAAGTGCGGAGCAAATGAATCAATTGATGTTAGACAATAATACCATCGTAATTGATATGCGAAATCATTATGAGTATGAGGTAGGACATTTTGTAAAGGCGATTGAAATTCCTAGTGATACCTTTCGAGAACAGTTACCAATGGCAGTTGAAATGATGAAGGATAATAAAGACAAGAACATCATCATGTATTGTACGGGCGGTATTCGATGCGAAAAAGCTAGCGCTTACATGCTTCACCATGGGTTTAATAATGTTTTCCATTTAGAAGGAGGAATAATTAATTATGCTAAACAAGCTAAGGAAAAGGGTTTGGATAGTCAGTTTAAAGGTAAAAACTTTGTTTTTGATGATCGATTAGGTGAAAGAATAACAGATGAAGTGATTGCTAAATGTCATCAGTGTGGAAGCCCTGCTGATACGCATACAAATTGTAAAAACGATGGTTGCCATTTATTATTTATCCAGTGTTCAGCCTGTGCTCAAAAAATGGATGGTTGCTGCTCAGTAGATTGTCAAAAGATTTTTAATCTTCCAATTGAAGCTCAAAAGGAATTAAGAAAAGGAATCGATAAAGGAAGAATGGTTTTTAATAAGAGTAAACAAAGATTAAGACCAAGACTAGACGAAATCAATAAGCCATTGGAATAGTCATCTCTAAGCTGTTAAATTTAAATTTCCCTAAATTATTTAATCCATTTGATGCAAACAGGATTAGGGACATTGATTCTTTTATCGGTATCAGTAAGCAATCCTGTTTTTTTATCGATTTTAAAAATCACAATATCATCACTTTGTTGATTGGCCACCAATAGAAAATTACCTGTTGGGTCAAAGTTGAAATTTCTGGGGGTTTTGCCCATACAAGACTGTTCACCTACAATAGTGAGCTTTCCTGTAAGTGAATCAATTTTAAAAATAGTAATACTATTGGAACTGCCTCGGTTGCTGCAATAAAGAAATTTACCATCTCTTGAAACATGGATATCAGCACTTCCAATTGAACCAGTAAAATTTGCAGGTAAGGCGCTAATTCTTTGTATTTTTTGAAGCTTACCTAATTGGTATTTAAAGGTTACTACCGTTCCAGTCATCTCTTCAATTAAATAGACAAATTGGTTATTAGGATGAAAGTCAAGATGACGAGGTCCACTTCCTGGTTCAGATGCTGCAAAGGCAGGATTAGCAGCATTTAAAATTCCCTTTCTTTTATCAAAATGATAAATCATTATTTTATCAGTTCCCAAATCGGGTGTAAACAAATAATTGTCATCAGGTGAGAGCATCGCAGAATGAACATGAGGACTTTTTTGTCTTTGTAGGTTGGGACCACTCCCTGTATCTTGAAATACTTGCTTTACATTACCTAATGATCCGTCTGTGTTTACTGGAATAAGTGCTGCACTTCCACTAGTATAGTTAGCCGAAAAAACCCATTTCCCAGAATGATCAACGGTTACATAGCAGGGATGAATTCCTCCAGAAAATTGTTGATTAATGAAAGTGAGCTTTCCATTTTGATTGTTAAATGAAAATGCAGAAATGCCCCCACCAATTCCAAATTTTGTACTATCTGCATTTTCTGTTACTGCATATACCTTCTTATTATCGGCTGATACCGCTAAATAGGAAGGATTGGCTATTTTGGCAGAACTTACCAAACTATTGTCACCATTCGTTGAATTAAAGTTATAGACATAAATACCCTCACTTTTTCCTGAGGTGTAAGTACCTACTAACAAATAGGTATTACTCTGTGAAAAAGCAATCCAAGAGAAAGTAGTCAAAAAGACGGTTAATAAGAATGGTTTTAACACAATCTAATTTTTAGGGTAAATAAATAATTTTGATACCAACTTCAAAAACTTATCCGGCAGGGTTAATTTTTTTTAGAGCGGTTGCAATTTTTTCAAAATTTTCTTCTTCACTTAAATTTTGCGGAAGGAATTTTTCACCAATCACTTTTTCATATAATTCAATATATCTATTGCTGATTGTAGTAATCCATTCATCGGACATTTCAGGTACCGACTGACCCTCTTTGCCCATAAAATTATTTTTGATTAACCATTCTCTCACAAATTCTTTACTGAGTTGTTGTTGTTTTTCGCCAGCTGCTTGTCTTTGATCAAATCCTTCAGCATAAAAATATCTGGAGCTGTCGGGTGTATGAATTTCATCCATTAAATAAATGGTATCATCAATTTTACCAAATTCATATTTTGTATCTACCAAAATTAAACCCTGTTTGGTGGCTAATTGTTTACCTCTTTCAAAAAGTAAACGGGTATATTGTTCTATTATTTCATAATCTGCTTCCGCTACAATGGCATTTTTCAAAATATCTTCCCGGCTAATATCTTCATCATGACCAACGGCTGCTTTGGTAGTAGGGGTAATAATGGGATGGTCAAAAAAATCGTTTTCTTTTAATCCATCTGGCATGGTTACACCACATAAGGTCCTTATACCTGATTGATAAGTTCTCCAAGCATGACCAGTTAAATTTCCCCTAATAACCATTTCAACCTTAAAAGGGGTACATTTTTTCCCAATGGCACTATTAGGGGTTGGGGTACTCATTAGCCAATTTGGACAAATATCGGCAGTGGCGTTAAGCATATAGGCAGCTATTTGATTCAGAACCTGCCCTTTATAAGATATCGGTTTAGGTAAAATAACGTCAAAAGCTGAAATACGATTACTAGCAATCATCACCAGTAATTGATTTCCAATGGAGTATACATCCCTTACTTTACCGCTATAGAAGCTAGTTTGATCGGAAAATTGGTAGTTTGACATAGTGCTAAATTACAGTCATACTGATAATTCACCCAAATAATAGCAGAGAAGATTTCAACAATCGGTAGTAAATAATATTTTACAAAAAAATAACATTTCATATATTGCCTTATATTTAACTTCTAAATAAGTCTATATGAAAAAATTAGTAGGTTATATGTTTGCTTTGTTTTTGGCAAACATTATTACAATGAGTGCCCTCGCTCAAAGTACGGTAGTCAGTGGAACCGTAGTGAATAGTCTATCAAAAGAGACGGTTTCAGCGGTGTCTATCACTGTAAAAGGAGGCTCAGTTGGTACATTTACCAGTGACAAGGGGACTTTTAAAATAACGGTTGCTCAAAAATTACCGTTCACTTTATTAATTTCTTCTGTTGGATTCAGTGCTCAAGAACTATTAGTTTCAAAAGATATGCAGTCTTTGAAAGTACAGTTAGTTCCATCTGAAGCTTTGGGTCAAGAAGTAGTCGTATCGGCTACCAAAGTGGCTCAAAAAATAATGGAGTCCCCAGTTTCTATTGAAAGGGTGAGTGCTGCTAATATCCGTAATTCTGCTGTTTCTTCTTATTATGATATCTTAAGTAGTCTTAAAGGGGTAGATTTTACTACATCCTCTCTTACTTTTAAAACGCCTACCACCCGTGGTTTTAGCGGAAGTGGAAACACTAGAGTTAACCAAATTGTAGATGGAATGGACAACCAAGCTCCTGGTCTTAATTTTTCTGCAGGTAGTATCATTGGTCTTTCTGAATTAGATGTAGATAATATTGAATTGTTGCCAGGTGCCTCTTCTGCCTTATATGGTCCAGGTGGTATGAACGGTACAATACTAATCAATAGTAAAAATCCTTTTAAATATCAGGGTCTTTCTTATCAGATGAAACTGGGGGTTATGAATACAGATTCTCGTTATAGAGATCCTTCTCCTTATCATAACTGGTCAGTTCGTTGGGCAGAGAAAGTTTCTGAAAAATTTGCCTTTAAAATTGGTGCTGAAGTAATTCAAGCAAAAGATTGGTTGGGCTATGATAAAAGAAATTATTCTAGAAGTGGTACACAAGGGAAAATTATTGCAGGTGATAGAGATACTGATCCAAATTACGATGGGGTGAATGTATATGGTGATGAAACTACCGTTGACATCAGATCTGCCGTATTAAACACCATTGGTTCTTCTGCTGCTCCTTTTTTGAAAAATTTCATTAATAATTTAAATGGAGGTCTTCCAATCAACGTTTCCAGAACAGGATACAATGAAAATGATATTATAGATCAAAATACCTATAATTATAAAATGTCTGGGGCTTTACATTATAAAGTAACTCCTGCAGTGGAAGCTATCTTATCTGGTTACTGGGGAACTGGTAATACTGTTTATACAGGAAGTGAGCGGTATAGTTTAAAAGGCCTAAAGATGGGTCAATATAAGCTGGAACTTAATCATAAGAACTGGATGATTAGAGGTTATACCACTCAAGAGAATTCGGGAGAAAGTTTTAACGCAACGGTTACTACTCGTTTATTTAATGAAAACTGGAAACCAAGTGGAGGGGCTACAGGATGGTTCTCACAATATGCACAGACTTATTTGGGAGCTCGCTTAAATGGAGCGCTCGATATGGATGCTCATACCTTAGCAAGAAATTTTGCTGATGCAGGTAGACCTAATCCAGGAAGTGCTGCTTTTGTTGAAGGATTTAACAAGATCAGAAGTCTTCCAATTGGAGCAGGCGGAGGTTTGTTTGTAGATAGAACCAATCTTTACATGATTGAAGGTCAATATAACTTATCTGAATTGACTGGTAAAGTGGCTGATGTATTAGTAGGTGCTAATTATAAAAAATACGATTTAAATAGTCAAGGTACTTTATTTGCTGATGGTGGGGGTACTATTGGTATAGGTGAATTTGGAGGATATGTTCAGGCTTCAAAAAACCTTTTTCAAGAATTCCTTAAATTATCATTGAGTGGTCGATATGATAAAAATCAAAATTTTGATGGACGTTTTACTCCTAGGGCAACTGCATTATTTAGGGTTGCAAAAAATAATAATGTGAGGGTAAGTTATCAAACAGCCTATCGTTTTCCTAGTACACAACAACAATGGATCGATTTAGATGTGGGTTCTAGTACAAGATTATTAGGAGGTGTTCCTTATTTCCAAGATAAATATGGTCTCAATACGAATACTTATCAGTTGAGTGCTTTACCTGGGGTAACTACTCCGTATAAGGTAAATCCTTTCAAACCAGAGTCTGTAAGCACTTTCGAACTAGGGTATAAAGGTCTGGCTCTTCAAGATAAATTGTTAATTGATATCTATGGTTACTATGGTCAATATCAAAACTTTTTGTCTCGTACCTTATTGGTACAACCTAAAGCTACTTACACATTGGCTAGTATAACTTCTGCAATCGCTACGAACGTTAACGTTAGTAATGTTGCTAATATTTATTCTATACCTGTTAATGCACCTTCAAAGGTTAAAACCTATGGATTTGGTTTGAGTTTGGATTACCGACTTCCAGCTGGATTCATTATCAATTCTAACGTTTCTTCTGATAATCTGAAAGATGTACCAGATGGTTTTATCGCTTATTTTAGTACTCCAAAATACAGAGCTAATCTTGGGTTTGGAAATACTGGCTTTGGAGATAAAAAAAGATTAGGATTTAATGTTTCTTATCGTTGGCAGGATGCTTTCTATTATCAGGGTGATTTTTCAAATGCTGATTTGCCTGCTATTCATACAGTAGATGCTCAATTTAGTATCAAACTTCCTCCAATTAAATCAATGATTAAATTAGGCGCCAACAATTTACTTAATCAGTATTATGTTAATGGAGCCGGTAATTCAATTATAGGTGGTTTGTATTACATTAGTTTCGGATACAATGTATTCTAATAAATTTATTATCTTTTTTAAAATTTATCAAAATGAAAATATTTAATAAAATAAAAATAGCAAGCATCCTAGGGTTGTCTATAGGGCTGATTTTTTCAGCTTGTAATAAAGCTCCGCTTGACCCAACTCCAATTAAGGCTCCGGTTCAGGATCAAAGTATTACTTTGGCAACATTGCTTGAAAATCCAGAATTCTCCTTATTAAAGGCTGCTGTAACGAAAGCAGGATTACTGCCTAATTTAGCAGCAACTACAGCTAGGTACACGGTATTTGCACCTACTAATAACGCTTTTATCTTGTCCGGAATTCCAAGTGAAGCGGTAATTAATGCGCTACCTGTAGCTACAGTTGCAGGATTGGTTAGTTATCATGTTATTCCACAAACAATCCCTGCTTCCAGTATTTCAACTGATTTCCCCAATTTTGAATATCCAACTGTTTTAAATCCTACTGCAGGGACTCCGGCGTATAATCCATTGGTAAGATTAACAGCCTATCCTAGTCGTCGCGGTGCTGCTGCTTGGGTCAATAATATTCCTGTTACGGCAGCGGATGTACAGGCTTCCAATGGGGTTTTACATAAAATGTACACTTTAATATCTCCACCGAGTAAATATATTTGGGATTCTATCTCTACAAGTAGCGACTTGACTTATCTTAAAGCTGCCATTTTGAGAGCAGATAGTGGGGTAGCCGTGGGTTCTCAATTACAAACTGCATTGAAAAGTTTTGGAGTTAATTTGACTGTATTGGCGCCCACCAATCTTGCCTTTCAAAACTTGTTAACTGGCGCAATTTATAAGGCATTGGTTATGCAAGGTATGCCCGCTGCAACAGCTTATGCAACTGCCCAATATCTAGCTTCTACTCCTGATGTATTTAGTAATCCTGCTTTGTATGGCGCGTTGTCTGCTCAAACAGTAAAGGGTATAGTTGTTTACCATATTTTGGGTACTTCTATTCCTGGAATCAGAGTATTCTCAGTTAATTTACCGGCTACTGCAACTGCTATTAAAACGCTTTTAAATACAGCGGTTCCTGTACATCCAGGTGTGACAGCTCAAGCAACATTTGTAGGACCTTTTGTAGGTGCTGCTACCTTCAAAGGTTTAGCAAATACTACTGCATCTAATGTTATTATCAATCCTTTGAATCCTTTTGCTACGGATCAAAACTATGTAAATGGGGTGATAATGAAAATTGACCAAGTACTTCTACCCCAATAATATATACTAAAATTGTAAGTTAAACGGCTAGCTCTCCAAAGGGCTAGCCGTTTTTTTAGTCTCAACTTTAGCCTATTCAATCAATTGATTTAGGGAAGGGGTATTTATCCTAAGTAATTAAGTATTTTTGACTAAACATTTAAAGAAAAGCAAGTTAGAATTTCAACTCAATTTGCTCATCTGACTTCGAAAGAATAAATTTGCAGTCAATATTAATTGTAGTCCATAATTTATGTAAATCCATTGGGGTTTATATTAACCAAATAACCGTCAAATTATATGCGACAAATTGCGTTTAGGGAAGCTTTAAGAGAAGCCATGCAGGAAGAAATGAGAAGGGATGAACGGGTGTTTTTAATGGGTGAAGAAGTAGCTGAGTATAATGGTGCTTATAAAGTAAGCCAAGGTATGTTAGATGAATTTGGTGATAAAAGGGTAATCGATACCCCTATTGCCGAATTAGGATTTGCTGGTATTGCTGTAGGAGCTGCTCAAAATGGTTTGCGTCCAATTGTTGAATTTATGACATGGAATTTTGCCGTTTTGCCTTTAGATCAAATTTTAAATACAGCTTCTAAAATGTTGGCAATGAGTGGTGGACAAGTTGGTTGCCCCATTGTATTTCGTGGTCCTGGAGGAAGTGCCGGTCAATTAGGTGCTCAACATTCTACTGCTTTCGAAGCTTTATATGCTAATATTCCTGGATTAAAGGTAATCTCTGTTAGTAATCCATACGATGCAAAAGGTTTATTAAAAAGTGCCATTCGTGATGATGATCCAATTGTTTTTATGGAATGTGAAGTGATGTATGGTGAAAAAGGCGAGGTTCCTGAAGAAGAATATTTATTACCCATTGGCAAGGCTTTTGTTAAGCGCACAGGAAAGGATGTGACCATAGTATCTTTTAATAAAATGATGAAAGTAGCTTTAGGGGCTGCTGAAGAATTAGCAAAGGAAGGCATTGAAGCGGAGGTTATTGATCTAGCTACTATTCGACCTTTAGATTGGTTTACTATTTTAGAAAGCGTTAAAAAAACCAATCGATTAGTAATTGTTGAGGAACAATGGCCTTTTGCCTCAGTATCTTCAGAAATTACTTACCGCATCCAAAAAGAAGGTTTTGATTACTTGGATGCCCCCATTAGAAGAATTACATCAGTAGATGCTCCAATGCACTATGCTCCTAATTTAGTGGCACTTTATTTACCTGATATTCCAAGAACGGTAAAACTGGTGAAAGAAGTGATGTACATGCGTAAATAGATTTCAAATCTCTATTACTTCTTAGTTTTCTAAGATTTGATAATATATTATTACAATAAATTAAAAGGGTTCGTAACAACAGTTTCGAGCCCTTTTTGATTCATCAGGTTTGATAGAGGTGATTGTCTTTTGAAAGCCTATTTAACATAGACATAATCCCCCAACTCTTTTTCTAAATTTTTTCAACTTAATTTTCAAATAAAATAACCTATCTTATATTTGATTTAAATTGATAATAAAGTATTTTAAATTTTGTTTAAATATTTATTCAATTTTAGTTCATAACAAATGAATAGCGCGTTTTATTTAAAAATAATTTTATAACTCAGTATGGCTAATATTTTAATCATTGATGATGAGCAGGCAATTCGAAAGACATTGACAGAAATCTTACGTTACGAAGGGTATAAGATTGATGAAGCTGCAGATGGTGAAGAGGGCTTAAGAAAATTCAGTGATACCGCTTATGATCTTGTTTTGTGCGACGTTAAGATGCCAAAAATGGATGGAATAGAATTTTTAGAAAAATCTAGAGCGATTAATTCGGATGTTCCAATTATTGTAATCAGTGGCCATGGAAATATAGAAACTGCTGTTGAAGCTGTTAAAAAAGGAGCTTTTGATTTTATTAGTAAACCTCCAGATCTCAATAGACTACTAATCACTTTGCGAAATGCATTGGATAAGCAAACGCTTGTAAGAGAAACAAAAGTACTGAAGCGAAAGGTTGGAATGGTGAAGGATATTATCGGTAATAGTAAGCCTATTAATAATATAAAAGACACTATTGAAAAAGTTGCACCCACAGGAGCTCGTGTATTAATTACAGGCGAAAATGGAGTGGGTAAAGAATTAGTTGCTCGCTGGATTCATGAAAAAAGCAATCGTAATAAGGGACCAATGGTAGAGGTGAATTGTGCAGCTATTCCAGGAGAGTTAATTGAAAGTGAATTATTCGGTCATGAAAAGGGTTCTTTTACTTCTGCCATTCGTCAAAGGATTGGAAAATTTGAACAGGCAAATGGAGGTACTTTATTCTTGGATGAAATTGGAGATATGAGTTTAGGCGCTCAAGCAAAAGTTTTAAGAGCATTGCAAGAAGGTAAAATAACTAGAGTAGGAGCCGATAAGGATATATCAGTCGACGTAAGAGTAGTGGCCGCTACCAATAAAGATTTATTGAAAGAGGTAGATAACAAAAACTTTCGTTTAGATCTTTATCATCGTCTTGGGGTTATTATTATTCATGTGCCTTCTTTAAATGATCGACGCGACGATATTCCTTTATTGATAGATTATTATCTTGAAATGATTGCCGATGAGTATGGCCAGTCTAAAAAAAATATAGACAAAGATGCATTACAGCTTCTGACGCAATATAATTGGACAGGGAATATTCGAGAATTAAGAAATGTGGTAGAACGTTTGGTTATATTGTCTAGCAAAAAAATTGAATTGCAAGATGTAACGAATTATGTACTACCTAATTCATAAACTTTTCTAAAAATGCCATCTTACAAAGGCTTCAATTGCTGCATATTTGGTTAATCCAAGTTTAGCGTAGAGATCTGCAGTATTACTATTTCTTTCTTCTGCCCTTTGCCAAAATTCTCTACTATCATCTCCTTGAAAAGGAACCATGTCTTTTTGCGACTGATGGATAAATATTCCATTTCTTTTTTTCATTACCTGATCTGGACTCATTGGGATAGCCATTTCAATTTCAGCGATATCCCATTCTTGCCAAGCACCTTTGTAAAGCCAAACACGACAATCTTTTATCCATTCATCACCCGCTGCCTTCATCCTTTTAAAAGATTCAAAAATAATATCAAGGCAAACTTTATGTGTTCCATGTGGATCAGCCAAATCGCCTGCACAAAATACCTGATGTGGTTTTAGCTCTCTTAGTAAAGCGATTGTTTGAAGTACATCTTCCTCACCCATAGGATTTTTTTGTATGGTGCCGGTTTCGTAAAAAGGAAGATTTTGAAAATGAATTTGATGGGGTTTTAATCCTACATATCTACAAGTAGCCCTAGCTTCACACCTTCTTATGAGGCCTTTGATTTGCCTTATTTGATCCGTATCTACTTGGTTTGGTTTTTTACCCTCTAGAAAACTACTTACCTTTTCTAGGATTACAGATGATATCCCATTATCAATATTACTCAACTCTTCAAAACCTACAGCAAAATCTAGAAAACGAGTTACAAATTCATCCGTTACAGCAATGTTTCCGCTAGTTTGATAAGCTATATGCACATCATGCCCCTGATCGTGTAAACGCATAAAAGTGCCTCCCATACTGATAATATCATCATCGGGATGAGGAGAGAAGATGACTACTTTTTTGGGATGAATTTCACATCTTTCAGGATGTCCAGGTAAGATCGCATTTAATTTTCCTCCGGGCCAGCCAGTAATACTATCTCTCAGCATGTAGTATACCTGCAAATTTATTTCAGAGGATCCTCCTTTTTCTGCAAGCAGATCACCCAAAGAAAAATCATTATAGTCTTTATTGGTAAGCATTAAAATCGGCTTACCCGTTTTTAATGCCATATCAATAACCGCCTTACGAATTAATTTAGGCGTCCATTCAGCTTCACCTGTAAGCCAAGGTGATTTATTACGCGTTAACTCAGTGGAAGCATGCTCATCAATTACGAAACTGCAATTAGGATGAGTTTGAAGTAGACTAGCGGGTATTTTTTCAGTAACCTCACCTTCAACCGATTGGGCAACGATGGATGATTTAGATCCCCATGCTAACAAAATAATTCGCTTTGCTTTTAATATGGTGCTAATTCCAGCAGTTATTGCTAATCGAGGGACTTGGCTAATATTTTGGAATTCTTTTTGATTAGCAATTCGAGTGTTGTTTTCTAGGTTTATCAACCTTGTTTTTGAATAAATACTGGAGCCTGGTTCATTAAATCCAATATGTCCATTACTACCAATGCCTAATATTTGAAAGTCGATTCCACCTGCTGATTCAATGTTTTTTTCAAAGGCATCGCAATGTTTTTTTATATCCTCTTTTCCCCATTGTCCATTTGGTATATGAATGTTTTCAGCTTTAATATCAATATGATTGAAAAGGTTTTGATGCATGAAGGTCCAGTAGCTCTGAGTAGCATTTCTTTCGATAGGGTAATATTCATCAAGATTAAAACTAACCACATTTTTAAAGCTTAATCCTTCCTGCTGGTGCATCCTAACCAACTCTTTGTATAATAGGATGGGGGTAGATCCCGTGGCAAGTCCTAGTACACAATTTTGTCCTAGAGACTGTTTCTGATGAATGAGTTTGGCAATTTCTTGAGCAGCAAATTGGGAACCTTTTTGAGGGGTTTCAAATATTTGCACTGGAATTTTTTCAAAAGACTCAAACATTTTTTACAGTATTTAAGGATTTAATTGAATTGATAATATAGGACAAATTTAAGCTGAATTTTATAAATGGCGTCAAATAGCGGTTTGGCAGAAAAATACAACGACTTTCTCGTTTAAACTGAATAGAATCAATAGCTGAGTTTTAAATTTTATTAATTAAGCTGTTGATATATGTAATCCTTTTTTAACATTATAAAACATTTAGCATTAAAATCCTTGTCAAACGCATAATTATGGTAATTTCGGCATTGAAAAATTTAATTTATGAGTATTGGATTGATAATTTTTATTCTTGCAACAATTGGTTGGCATGTAGGAATGTATGGTATGTTTAAAAAAGCAGGTATCGAGGGATGGAAAGCATTCGTACCATTTTATAATACTTGGTGTATTGTTGAAAAAATTCAACTGAAAAAGAAGTGGTTCTTTTTTCAATTGGTACCTATTGCAGGTCAGTTTGTTACTATTTGGATTACTATCAAATGGGTGGAACATTTTGGACGTTTTGATTTTACCCATCATGCGATGACAGTTTTAATTCCGTTTGTTTATTTTCCAGTTTTGGGCTTTTCAAATAATGAAAAATATGCAGGAGAGTTAGTAGTTAGTAATTATAAAAAATCAGCTGCTAGGGAATGGATAGATGCTGCAGCATTTGCCGTTGTAGCGGCTACCCTTATTCGCACATTTGTTTTTGAAGCCTATACTATTCCAACCCCATCGATGGAAAAAACTTTACTTGTGAATGATTTTTTGTTCGTTAGTAAGTCAGCTTATGGTCCTAGAATTCCTAATACGCCCATCGCCATGCCATTTGTTCATCATACTATGCCTTGGGTAAGTGCTAAATCTTATTCTGAGTGGATCAAAATCCCTTATACACGCTGGTTTTCAAAGGAAGTAACTAGAAATGATGCAGTTGTATTTAATTTCCCTGCAAACGATACATTGATCAATGATGAAGAAAATTTCGGATCAAAAATTACCTATTATCAGGCGGTTAGAGAAATAGGTAGAGATAAGGTTTGGCAAAACTATGGCGACCTTATCATTACTCGTCCTGTAGATAAGCGTGAAAATTTCATCAAGCGTTGCGTTGCGGTTGCCGGCGATAAGCTTGAAATTAAAAATACGGTTTTGTATCTTAATGATGTTGCGCAGCCTTTTCCAGCAGAATCAGAACTTTATTATAATGTTCAATCAAGTAGCCCTTTGGATGAGGAGCAGCTTCAGTCTTTTGGTATTCATACTGATCCTGATCTACGTGAATTTATGTCCTATAATAACGGTATGTACATCATTAATATGACGCAGGGAGAGAAGAAAAAAGTGGAGGCATTAAAAAATGTACTTAAAGTTGAAGTACAGATCAATCAAGTCAGCAATGATTTGTATCCTTATTATGACACTACTGCCCATTGGAGCGTTGATAATTTCGGCCCTTTGTGGGTGCCTAAAAAAGGAGTTTCTATTCCCCTTACACCTGATAATTACATTCGTTATGAACGCTGTATCAGCACCTATGAAGGAAATGAAGTAGAAAATAAGAATGGTAAAGTGTTTATAAATGGTTTGGAAGCTACTAATTATACCTTTAAATATGATTATTACTGGTTAATGGGAGATAACCGACATAATTCATTGGATAGCCGCTATTGGGGATTTGTGCCAGAAGATCATGTAGTAGGTAAAGCATCTATGATTTGGTTTAGCTGGGAGAAGGGTCCGCGTTGGAAAAGATTTTTTAATGTAATAAAATAATGGGCTCTAATTAAAAATATCAATCCTCCTGGTTCAATTGCTAGGAGGATTTTTTTATATTTAAACATATTTCCTATTTTAGTTATTAAATAAATAGTAACTCATATTTGAAATAATTAAAGTCGATAATCAAAAAACCGCCAGATGATAAAAAAAGAGGTACAATTTACTGTTGATGTTTTCAAAAGTATAGATGATTTAATGCCTGCAGATTTATCCTTATTGTCAGCTGCAAGAGAAACGACTCAAGCAGCTTATGCGCCTTATTCTAATTTTTTAGTGGGAGCAGTTGCGCAATTATCCAATGGAGCAATAGTAAAAGGAACCAACCAGGAAAATGCTTCTTATCCAGTTGGTCTCTGTGCTGAAAGAGTTTTACTTTCAGCCATCTCTTCCCAATTTCCAAATATGGCTATTCAAACGATGGCGATCAGTTACCATCATCTGAAAGGTAAAAGTGATCATCCAATATCTCCTTGCGGAATGTGTAGACAAAGTTTAGTTGAATATGAGCAACGTGTAAAACAATCTTTCCGAATTATATTGAGCGGAATGACTGGCGAAGTTTATATCATTGAAAAAGCAACAGATCTTTTACCATTTCCTTTTAGTTCAAGTGATCTCGCTTCTGGTCGATAAATGATTATAGAATATTATAGCTGAACAATAATGGGAAAGCTAATTCTCTAAATACTAATTATGCTCTTTGGTAAATTCAATAGGTGTTTGAATTCCATGGGTACTTTTTCCTTCATGTTCTAGTAACCATTTTTTTCTCCACTGATCACCGTTATATCCTTTTAGTTCTCCATTACTCCCTATTACTCTGTGGCAAGGGATTACTAT
>CANCRO010000036.1 GCA_947380605.1 Chitinophagaceae bacterium | reverse complement strand
TTTGCTAATTTATCAATATTGGGAGTCTTAATTTTTCCCTCAGTATTATAAATCGAAACGTCTCCATATCCTAGGTCATCCGTAAGTATGTAAATGATATTCGGAAGTTTTTTTTCAGGCTTACTTTTTTTAATTCCTTGCGCGTTGACAAATCCATTTAGGTAAATTGACAACAATAGTAAAAGATACCTTTTAGTCGATTGCATATAACTCATGAGTATTTATATAATAAAATAAATAATAAAATAGCCATTTCGCAAGCGAAACGGCCATATTAAATTAGTTACTGTAAGACAAGGACAAGAATCTAAAATAGTACTAAAGCAACTATTATGATTTATTAAAATAATAGGTTCCTTTCAAACTGCCTTCAGAAGTTTTGGTAACAAAGTCATAAATCAACTGATTTCCATCCTGGCTTAATTTCCAAGTTTCAATCGTATTAATATTTTGCTCTCCCGAATTGCCATTATAAATGGTATTTGATTCTATCATTAATGAATTTTCTTTTTCTGACCATTGCGCTTTAGATTTTCTAGGCATCTCATAAATCACAATTTTATACTCCTTATTATCCAAGGTAAGATTTTCATTAAATGGATAATTCTCTCCATTAGAATTTTCATATACTCTTTCTGTAAGCAGGTTGTCATTTTGAACTTTAATATTAATTGCAGAAAGAAAAAGAGAACTGCCTGTGGTAGAAGACTTGGTTCTGTCCAATTTCCAGTTTCCAGCAAACGCCGGTTTTCCATCACCTGCAGAAGCAGAAATTGTAAGGATCAAAGAAGCCAAAAGACTTAAAAGGATGTTGATTTTCATATTGTCAAGTTTAGTTAATGTTTATATTATTTTATCTTCTACAAATCAAAGCTAATATACTGTAATTCCCAAAAATATATTTAGGTAACACTGCTTCATTTTCAAATTATACTAGATACATCCAATACATTATAATAATACCAATAACAGCCAACACTATTCCCGCAACTCTTTTCTTTTTTATAAATAACAAGAGCGTAAGTCCTGTCAAAGAGATGAGCACCATTAAAATAGCCGCAATATCAATTAGCAAAAGCCAAGTTTTACCAGCGTCTCTGCCTTTATGTAAGTCATTCACAAAACCCATAAAACCCTGGCTGGTAATCATTAGTTGAAAGGAAGCATTGGAACGATCAATGAAAGCATCCGCTTGATATCCAGGCGCTTTAAATGAAAGGCTGATTTCTGACTCCTCTATTCTAAAGTCACTCACAGCACCTCTGACATTGTACTTGTTTCTAAAAAATTCAACGGTCGCTAGCTTGTCAATCTTTGAAGTGTCTTTCGAATTTACCCAAGCTGCGTTTATATTTCCCTTTAGTTCTTTGGTAGTAGACTTTGATTGAAAATAATCAGCATGATTTAGTGTTAATCCTGTTGCTGAAAAAAATAAAACAATCACAAAGCTTATCATCGATAAATAAATATGTAACCATCTCGAAATTCTTGCAATTACTTTCTTAGACATACTTAATCTTTCTTTTTATATTCTAAAGATGCTGCTGACACTTCAGCATTGGACCCCAAGTCAAATTTAAAAGGCGCTTGACCAACTTTTATTTCGTGACTCATTAATTGATAGGTGCCATGCTCTCTCACTACTTCAATATAAACAGTGTACATTCCATTTTTTACCTCTACCCCTTTATCATCTTTTCCATCCCACTTTATGGTATATTTTCCAGCAGATCGAGTAGCACTAGCTACGGAAGCCATATTGTCTGCTTCAGGTGAAAATTTATTATTATTCGCCTTATTCCAAGCTCTTAATTCATGAAGCCATCGAGGCTTATTGTACCAAACAGATACCGTACGAACAGAATTTTTATTATTGTCTTCAACCCAGATTGCTACAAATGGCCTTCTTGCTCCTCCTTGAATTTGACTTAACTCTAAATCAATTAACAATTCATAGGATGGATTTGCTTTATCAAGTTTATTTTTAGTTGAACTTGTTTTCTCTTTGAATAGAGAAATTTCATAATTTTTCCAACCATTACTTTCAATACGGTCACCATCTTTTGTGATGATTAAATATTCTGCACCCAAAATTTTATGAGCTAATTCAATGCTAGCTTGGGTTGACAAAACATTAAATGCAGTGGCTAATGCTCCTGCATCCGTTGCATTATCAGCTATAACAGTAGCAGAAATAATTTCATCAACTGGAATTCCTGTTCTTGGATCAACAATATGAGAATACCATTTGTCATTGATCAATTCTCCTCTTCTATAGTTTCCACTCGTAGCAATTGCTTTGTTATTTAACTTAATATAATTTAATAATTCATCATTTACAGAAGTTGCTCTTGGATCTACAATCCCTATTGACTCATTGGTATCGCCGGCAACAACAATATCGCCTCCAATATTGATAACTACTGATTTTATATCTTCATATTTTAGCACTTCATCTGCGGCATGTTTTATAATATAGCTTTTTACAAAACTATTCAGCATTAATGGTACATCACTAAGATGGATGGCGGTTTTACTAAATTGATCAAGCACCCAATGGGTTTGATTTACTTTATTTACAGCTGCTTGAATTTCGATATTTGTTGGAAGCTTTTGCTGAACGGCTGCTGATTTCCATAATCTTGAAATGATTTCTGCTGAAGGGTCTAAAGCGCCGTCGGTTTTAGCTTTCCATTCATCCATCAATTGCAATACTTCAAAAAGTTCATTAGAAATTTTTACAGAAACATTTTTAGTTTTCATCCAAATGCTAAATTCACTGCTTGGGTCGTAGGCACTCAAGATTTTTGAGAGCCTTTTAATTTCATTTAAAGCTATTTTTTCAGCATTAGCAGCTTTTTGACTCGATTTACTAGTAACCTTCATTTCAAATGAAGTGCCTAAAATATTTTCATAATGTGAGATGAAAGTTTTTGGAGTTAGGGCTGGGTCATTTTTAGGCAACGATTTTACCCCTCCAGAAACAAGGAAAAATAATATCGCAAAAATAGTTTTTAATAAAAATGAAGGTGTTTTTTGATTCATAGAATTTTTATTAGTGTTAAATTTTAATTCGCAATTGGAGTTAGGTTTGTAATTTACTTTTTTATCCCATTAAATTATGTTAAGATTTATAATTTTAAAGTCCTTCAGCCATAGTTCATCTCCATTTCAATATACAAACTATAGCAACGGTATACTCTGTGAATGATAATTTCAAAAATGTATTCTATAAAGCTAACTACAATAAACATTTTTTCTAGCTTTTAGGATAAGGAATAATTAAAGGAAGACAAGTATTAAAAACCCTTAATTTTAATAAAATTAAATACCACTTTATACAATACAATTGCCTAGCTATGAAAAATGCCAAACCAATAGTAACCTTACTTGCCCTGATGATATCAATCAGTATGTTAGGAAAACCACCTAGAAAAAATGGTTACTACTTTGATAAAAATGGCATCTCTAAAGATGTGCTTCAGAATTACCTTGACAGATCAGTAACAATGGCTTTTTTTCTTGTTCCAGTAAAGCCTGAAGGAAACAGAACTTATCCATACCACGAGGATGATATCCGTTTGATTAAAAATATAGGAGCCAAATTTATCGGTCGCTCCATTTATCGTTGGGGAGGTGAGAGTCGATTAAATGAGCCTGAATTTTGGAATACTGCAAAAAATTTGATTGATACCATTCATGCATTTGATCCAGAGGTTATTTTTCAAGGATGCTTATTTGAAATGATTAGTCCAGATGTAAATAAAGTCGCCATTCCTTCTTGGGTATTTAAGGATTTTGGTCTTCCTGTTGAGAATAGAAATTTTGCTATTGAAGCGATGGAAAGCAAGAATGGCAAGCTAGTGCGTCATTGGGGGGGAAGAGGCTGTGTACCCGACATCACTAATGTGGAAACTCAACTTTGGTTTTACTATCTCGCCGGTTCATTTATCAATATCGGATGCGAAGCATTTCATCTAGGACAAGTAGGCTTAATCGGCGTAAACGATCATGACCTCAGCGCTTGGACTAGTATTATCAATCGCATAAGAGGATATGCTAAAAAACATGCAAGACGAAAGTACGTTCTGTTAGATGCTCATGTCCCTACTGGCGGAATGATTAAAGACAATATTAGTTTATTAGATTTTAATTCATTTCCACTTAGAATAAAAGCAATGCCTGAAAAACCTTTCGAAGCTAAACTTGAACTGAACCATCTAGATGGACTTTATAGAAAAAGTAAGGGTTGCACTTCCCCTAGTGGTTGGAAATGTGATCACCTTCCTTATCTAGTTGAATTCGATAACTATGGTAGAGCAAAGGTTCCAAACGTTGCTGACACTACTACCATTTTTATTTGGGGATACGATGAAATATCTTGGCTATCTCTTCAGCCTGAAGAATACAGAAATAATTGGCTTAGGTATGCTCATCAATGGATTAAAGACACAGATCCTAACGGGCATCTTCAAATGCCGATTTCTAGAATGATAACTTGTACCAATAATTCGATGGGAAGCTACAGAGCCAATATAAAAAGTGCTGCTTGCCCAATTGGTTATGGACAAGAAGAGACAATAAAAAACATTTGGATAGCAAATCCAAATAGGCCTTATTCTTCTATTCGAAAACATAATTAAGTGCTAGTAATGATGACTAAGTACAACTATAGATAAAACTGAAATACCATTAATTCTAATTTAACTTTGTGCATTAATTTTATACACCATGAAATTCAATCAATCACCACTGCTTTGCTTGCTATTAATTCTGCAAGTTTCATTTGTAATTGCAAAAGATAATGCTCCTAGTTTTTCAATTGCCAATACCTTACAAAGTAATATGGTTATTCAGCAAGGCAAACCACTGCATATTTGGGGAACGGCTATCTCAGGTGCTGAAATAATAGTAAAAGCTAATTGGAATTTAAAAACATTTCAAACAAAGGCTACCATTGAAGGAAAGTGGAGTATTGATATTCCAGTACCCAATGCAATTCCAGGAGAATTTAAAAAGAATAAAATTTCAATTGCACAAGGCAAGGAGATTAAAGAGCTCAACAATATTTTAATTGGAGATGTTTGGCTTTGTAGTGGACAATCCAATATGGCGATGGAGATTAGACCATGGCTGCCATGGCTTTTAGGGGCAAACAGCTTTAGGATTGAAATTGAAAACGCTTACTATCCTGAAATTAGACTTTTTAAAGTTAGAACCGATTTTAAAGCATTGCCAGAAGAAGACTGTGGTGGAAATTGGGAAGTTTGTTCACCCAATACTGCCCCTCATTTTAGTGCAGTTGCCTACTTTTTTGCGCGACAAATTTTTATCAAAAAGAAAATTCCTATTGGTTTAGTAGTGAGTAGTGTTGGCGGATCCTCTTGCCAAGCATGGACAAGTAGAGAAACTCTTTCCACCGATAGTATCTTAAATAAAAAATATTTATTCCCTTATGATACCAGTAGATTGTCCAAAGAACAGCTAGACTCTGTAGTTACTTTTGAAAAAGTAGTACGGCCTACTTTATTTTATAATGCAATGATTTATCCACTTCGAAATTTAAATTTTACTGGATCATTATGGTATCAAGGTGAATCGAATAGATATGACAGTTCTCTCTATACTCAACTTTGCAGTAAAATGATTTACAACTGGAGAAATCTTTTCAAGGACCAACAACTTCCTTTTTATTTTGTACAAGTCGCCCCCTACAACTGGTCACAGAATGATATTAAATTATATGAATACGCTTTATTAAGAGAAGGACAATCTAATATCAGAAAAATTGTTCCCTACACAGAAATGGCTTCAACAATGGATATAGCAGAGCCCAATGATATTCATCCAAGAAATAAACAAGACGTGGGATATAGGCTTGCAAAAATTGCCTTAGCGAATGTATATAAAGAGCCCAATACAATATTTCAAGGACCAGATTACCAATCCTATAAAATTGAAAATAATATTATTAAAATTAGTTTCAGCAATGCCGGCACTGGTTTAGCTACAAATGATGGCAAAGAACCTAAACACTTTTTTATAGCAGATGAAAAGGGTATACTTTATGAAGCAAAAGCAAGTATTGAAAAAAACGAAGTTTGGTTAAGCTCAGAAAAAGTAAAGAATCCTACAGAGATTAGATATGCATTTACGAATTATCCAGTAACCAATTTTGAAAACAAAGAAGGCTTTCCTGCAATTCCCTTTCGTATAAAACTAAAATAAATTGAAATTTTATTTTGGATGAGTGAATAAATTAAAACGCGTTTAAAAAATATTGACTCTTTTAATGTTATTTTTTACACCCCACTATTAATCGTAAAGCCACCATCCACCGTAATGATTGAACCCGTTACAAATTTTGAAGCGTCACTCAGTAACCAAATCAATGCGCCTATTAATTCTTCCGGATTGCCAAACCTTTTAAAAGGTGTCTGACGAATGATATCATTTCCTCTTTGAGTCAGTGTGCCGTCTGGAGCTGTCAATAGCGTTCTATTTTGTTCAGTCAAAAAGAAACCTGGCATAATTGAATTCATCCGAATAGCATCGCCATATCGATTGGCCATCTCGAGTGCAAACCATTTTGTATAGCAATCTACAGCGGTTTTGCCCATACTATAACCAAGTACACGCGTAACAGCTTGCTGAGTACTCACAGAAGAAATATTTACAATACTTCCATTTCCTGATTTTGCTATCTCGGGGCCAAATATTTGTACGGGAATAATTGTTCCCCAAACATTTAGGTCCATTGCACTTTTAACTCCTTCAATATTTAAATCAAAAACTTCTCTTTCAGGAGGCAAAACTCCTGCTGGTATATTACCTCCTGCTGCATTGACCAAGCCATCGATTCTGCCATAGATAGCAAATATTTTTTCTCTAGCATTAATTAATTGCGCTTCATCTAATACATCCGCTGCTATAAAAATGGCATTGCCGCCATGGTTATTAATTTCTGAAACCCTTGAATTTCCTACCTTTTCATTTCTTCCGATAATTACAACTTTGGCCTCCTGTTCAGCAATTGCTTTAACAAAAGCTCCTCCCAAAATTCCAGTCCCCCCACTAACAATAATTACTTTATCTTTTAATGAAAATAGTCCTTCTTTTTTCTGACTCATAATTAATACATTCAATAATGATAAATAATTTTCTTTGCCACATACAACTCTCTTGATTCAAAATTAATTGAACCTAGCCTATTTATCAATAAATAACTTGAAAGCTTTTAATAGTATAAAATTCAGCTGACAATGAAAGACTAAGAATTCGTAATACAGTTTTATAGTCTAGCCTGTACTGGTGATTTAAATCTAGTGCGCTGAGATGCCTATCACTTAAAAAAATTATAATTCAGGGAAAAATACCAAGAAGAAAATACCTTGTTACTCAAATCATTTTTTAAGGTCGCCTCGTCTCTAACAGGGCTATTGATATGTAAATTGTTCAATCGTTTTCCTACACCCAAAACCGAACCTCCACTAATCGACAACTTTTTTGCAACCACTATTCCTGCCCCTATTGGGATTAAAAAATCATTTGCTCCAGTGGTTAGTCCTAATTGTAAAAATGGATAGAGCCAATTGCTTTTGGTAGAAAATAGTAGATTTAAAAATACTGCAGGCCGAACCTTTATACTTTTTCCTTTTGTTTGAGCAACTACCATTTCGCCATCCCCCTGCTGCAATGCAAATGCTGGATAAATTAAATCAGTATAGAAAACACCTGTTGAAACAAACGGAACAATTGTTTGATGACGAGCAATGATATAATCTATTTGAAAATTTTTGTTCACTCTTTGGTTTCCCTCATTATCAATCCCGTTAACGCTATAGGTAATAGTAATCATCTTTGTAGGCGTTTCTTCTAAATCTACCTGACTTTCTAGTCGATAGCCCTTGATATCAGATTCAAAATCGCCTGCAAAATTGTTAAGCTTTTTTAATAACGATGTGAACTTTTTTAATGCCTCGCTCTGACTATCCATTCTTGCTGAAGCATTCATAAAAATCAAAATGGAAGCAGCGGATGAATACTGTTTAAAATTTTCTGCACCTGAAGCCTTTAACAAAGGAAAGATTCTACTATTAAAATTCGTAGTTAGTAATTGTTGGAGATTGGCTACGCCCCTCTCCGCTAATTTTTGTATACTTGTCAATTCATCTGCTACAGTTTTTGAAAGCGCAAGTTTTTGTACAAATAAAGTATAATCAGAGGGGCAATTTATTAAAGATTCTTTGCTGATTTCAAGCCATTCAGTAAATGCTTTCGTTTTTCCAGCATCTACTCCTTGATCAATCATTATTTCATTTCGAAATAAATAATCATCTATTGGCTTCACAGCATCATTGATTTGTTCTACCAGCGAATTATACAATTTTTGTTTTTCCATTGAAGTGTCGACTTTGATTGCTTCAAAGTCGACCTGATTAATAAAATCAAAAGTCCATTGATAAAGTAATAGAGATGGTTTGAATAAGGAGAGGTTTTTTTGGGATGATTCTAATGGGTGAATCACTGACTCTACATTGGGAAAATTTTTAAGTAATGGCAATACAGTATTTACAAACTGAATCAAAGAAAGATAAATTGGATCATCTACATTTTTGAAACTGCTCGTCACATTATATTGTAAAGGATTATAAAATTTTAGATATACCCCAACAGAATGATAGGTCGCTTTTTTTACAGTAAAAACCTGAGCTTTTTTTATATCTCGCCATTGGGTATCCTGATCAATTTTATATTGAAAGGAAGCTATTTCGTTATTGCGAATAAAAATATTTTCATTGACAGGAATACCGTGAAGTCTTTTTATAATAGTTGGCTCCTGACCATAAGTGAAAAAGTTTAGCAGAAAAATGCAAAGGGTTAGCAATAAAATCTTCATATTTTATTTTAAAATAGTTTGTCGGTTAAGCAAAAAACGCCTTTCAGTGATGCCACCAATTTGAATTAAAAGTTCTAGGCTGATTTTGAAAGCTTAACGGGCGAGGATAGGGTGGGCGCTGAGGAATAGACGACTTGCCAGCAAACAATTGATTAGAGCCAGTAGCGGTTGCAAAAATCAGAAAGCCATTCAACAAGGCAATGATATATTTTATAGTGTAAGAAATGATAGGATTATTGTCAGCCAACTGGTAATTAAATTGAATGCCTATAAATGAAACGAGTATTGAAATAATTAATGCAAACCATCTAGGACTAAAATTAAAAACAGATTGAAAAACTCCACAAATAATATATACAATTCCAGTTGTACCAGCTAAAGTGAAAAAGCTTCCCCAAGTAAAAAACTCTTGTGGACTAGGTGTAGGTAATTCTAAAAAGATCATCTTAGATTTAATTTATTGATACTAATAGTTAAAATTTCTGACTACTTTTTTGATAATTTTTACTGCTCAAAATATATTCATTTAACCACCTACTAAATGATTCAACTCTTCGTCAGGAGGGTTAACAAAAGAGGCTAATCTTTCAGATGGAACATCATTATTAGTTACCCTTAATGCTGCGTTAACTGCTTTAAGTGCATTGACTCTTCCAAAACCCATTCGATGATTATGTCCTCGGTCATAGGGAACATGTCCTACTTTATCTGCAGTTTGTTTAATTATATCTCTTACTTCTTTTTCTGTAAGTGTTGGATTAGCAGATAACATTAATGCGGCTATCCCAGCAACGATAGGCGTAGAAGAAGATGTTCCATTGAAATCGGTATAGTTATGTTCTTTATTATAACCCTTGCTGCCACTAATATCGGTTGTTAAATTATGAACACCAGGAGCCGCAACATCCACTTCGGCGCCGAAGCAAGAGCCCCACCAATATTCTCCATCCTGACTAAATTTTGTTTTAGGCTCGTCATATTCATTGCTAGCCGACACCGTAAGCACTTCTTCTAAATTTCCAGGATAAGACACTTTCGCATCCTCATTGCCTGCTGCAATCACTACTACACACCCTTTGCCATTTCTTCCATTTTCTCTAGCACGATTAAACGCATTCGTAATTGCATTAGAAGGCGCGCCACCTCCCCAACTATTACTTAATACATCGGCACCACTTTTCCATGACCAATCGATGGCTCTTCTAATAATTGAATTGCTAGTGATCCATTCTGACTCAGGTGATTTAGAATAAGCGAGTCTTACTGCGAATACGGCACAACCTCCTGAAAAACCTTTTATGCCAAATTTTTTATGTTGAGCTGCAGCTAATCCGCAGCAAGCTGTTCCATGGCCATCCCATGAATTAGGCTCTTGAAAAGCATCATCATCCGTTGCATCAAAAGATTTTTCGATCACCTCTTTCAAATCAGGGTGAGTCGTCTCTACGCCTTCATCCAATATTGCAATCTTTATATTTTTATTACCTAATTGAATTTTCCAAGCTTCCTCCGCCATCGTAAGTTTCAAAGCATATTGAAGTTTGCTTAGGTCTTTTTTGTCATCTATCTTATCGATTGACTCAGGAAAACTGTAAGCAATTTTTCGATTATTATTTGACCCAATTGTAATGAAGTCAGGCTCTACATAAACTACTCCATCTTCCAATTCAATCAGCCTCATCAAATCGAATAGGTCAGCAGATTCCGGAATCTTTACAATCATTTCATTGTAGGATGCCTCTATCTTTTCACAATTGTATTTTTTAAGGAGTAGCGCTGAGTCTAAATCGGTTGATTGAAAACCAATGATAATTTTATCGGTAGCTACCACTTTTTTATTCCCCGATTTGAAGACTGGTATTACTTTTTTTATCTCATCTGATTGATTTAAAAAAGTAAAAGCCGTACTAGCTACATGAGGTTCGTTTTTTGTTTGATCAGTCAATTTAAAAATGGTAAATTTTTCACCTGGAATTTCTACACGCTTTGAGAACTCACCCAGCAGTTTATTTTCGGTTACAAATTTAGAACGTGCACTTCGAGGAAAAGGCTCGTAAAATTTTAATGCTATGTGATCAGGGTCAATGGGTAAGTTTATTTGATGTCCATTCACCTGATAGCTAAATTGATTTCGATTCATGAAAATATTTTTTTATGAAAAAAGTAAGGCTAATTCAATTGTTCAGTGGTTAGAAAAGAGAATGGAGAAGCAATTCGAGGGGATAGATTCAGCTACTAACATACTACCTAATTATGATAAATGCAAGTGCCTATAATAATTTTTTGAGGAGCAAGTTTTAATTATAATCTTTTCAATAAACAGCTGATGGCTAAAGCAAACACTTCAATTATTGTTATTAAATGCAATCCCTATAAAATGAATTAGATAAAGAAGTTGTTTTATTTATAGCACTATGAATTTATAGTTTAATTAAAAAATGGAATATATCTTCGCAAAGCAGACAAGATTTTGATATGAATAGCAATAACTATCCCGAAATGACATACCAATTATTAGGAAAATCTTCCTTATTAATTAGCAGAATTGGATTTGGTTGTATGTCATTAAAACCTGAGCAGAAAGACATTGCTTTTCTGATGGATAAAGCGATTGATGCTGGAATTAATTATTTTGATACCGCTGATCTTTATGATGCAGGTCAAAATGAAATAAATATTGGAAAAGTTTTACGGACCAAAAGAAATAAATTGGTGATTGCTACTAAAGTTGGTAACCAACTTAGAACAGACGGAAATGGCTGGGATTGGAATCCAACGAAAAAATATATCATCTCTGCTGCGGAGCAAAGCTTACAGCGACTACAAACAGACTATATTGATCTCTATCAATTACATGGAGGTACTATAGAGGATCCTATTGATGAAACAATTGAAGCATTTGAGCTTTTAAAACAACAAGGAAAAATCAGATATTATGGAATTTCGTCTATCAGGCCAAACGTAATACGAGAATATGTAAAGCGAAGTAATATAATTAGTGTTATGATGCAATACAGTATAGCAGACCGTAGGCCAGAAGAAACTTTACTAGAACTATTGAAAGATAACAATATTGGAGTTTTAGCAAGAGGTAGTATTGCAGGTGGATTGTTGGCTGGAAAAAGTCCAAAAAGCTATCTCACTTTCAGTGAAGCTGAAATGGTGGTAATAGCAAAAAAGGTTCAAGCTGTTACGCCTAAAAACAGTAATTCTGCAGCAACAGCTATTCAGTTTGTTTTGCAACACCCTGCTATCGTTTCTGCAATTGTAGGAATTAGATCAATCCTACAATTGAATGAGGTTATTCAATCAATTGCTGAAGATAAAATTACAGCTGAAAAATTTAATGCAATTACTAATTCAATAAATGTCAATTATTACGAACAGCATAGATAAAAGATTACCTGAATAAATAATTTGTAAATTACTCCAGGCATTTGCTAAATCGATTGAACCCATTCTAGAATAATGATTTGATTATTTATGTTTGCACAAATATCGTATCCATTAGAATTAGGTCCAGAAGAATTGGACAACTATTTAGCCAATGGATGGTTTAGAATGCGTCAAGCAATTTTTACGACCAATTTTCTGCAGTTTCATGATATTTTTTATTCCGCTATTTGGCTTAGAGTTGCCTTGGCAGAATACCAAGAGGACAAGAAGTTTAAAACTCTTCAAAAGTTAAACAAAGCCTTTCGCATAGAAATAAAAAAATCTGAAACCAGCAAGTTTAGCGAAGCGCATGAACAACTTTTTCAGGAGTACCGTCAATCCATCTCATTTGAAGTTTCAAATTCACTAGGAGAACTTCTTTTAGGCAATGACAGTCCCTCCATATTCAATACGCACGAAGTCAATATATACGATGGCGACATTTTGATCGCCGCTGGCTTTTTCGATCTAGGCAAAACAGCTGCTGCAGGAATTACCTGTATTTATCATCCTGCCTATAAAAAACATAGTCTAGGCAAATACCTTATTTACTTGAAGATCAATTTTTGCTTTAGCCAAAATTTACAATATTTCTATCCTGGTTATGCAGTACCAGGCTATCCGCCGTTTGAGTATAAATTAACCATTGGCAAATCAACTCTTCAATACTTGCAAATGGCCTCTCAACAATGGATTCCGATAGATTCGGTTTTAGATTTGCAAAATCCATTACATAAAATGGTGGATAAATTAACTGATGCTAAAAGGCTATTGAATGAGGTCACCTTTCCTACTACTTTACAATATTATCGATTTTTTGAAGCTAATTTAAATCTCCATTACTTAGGAAATCGATTGTTAGATTTTCCTGTTTTTTTAATTTGCTATCCTACCATTCATAATACTGAGTTAATATGCTTAGTATTTGATGTTGTTGATAGTAGCTACTATCTATTCCAAGTTAGTTCAGTTATTCATCTAGGTCCACATCAAGAAAATAGACCAGTTTACGAAGAAAGTTTACTGAATGTTGACTGCTGCCTATTTGTTTCTTCTACCCTTATTGAAATGGTAAATTTTTTGTCAAAATACTAGTGGAAGATTTATCAACAGCGTATTTGGTCAAAATAGATTGACTATTAGATTGTTAAAAAAATCTATTCTTACTCAACTTTAAAAATATTTTTAAGATTGCTATAGATAGTAAAATATATATATTAATTTCATCTACCTATTGTTTTTCAATTTCCTAAGATTGAACGAGTTTTTATCAAATTGGGTTAAGGCCATTTTCACCTTTTCTATCCTTCATTTTCCTTTGAATTAAAATCTTCTTCGTGATATACATGAATAAGTTTTTGTATTCACCAAGTTCCAACCTATCCGAAATTTAAAAATTGAAAATCCAGCAATTCAAATTTTCATATAAAAAGAAAATGATGGAATATAATTACAGCTCCTATACCAAATTGATTAATAACGAAACCTTTTATTTTGTAAAAAAATATTTACTCTTTCCAGAATGGGAAGAGGTGGCACCTGTTTTGGTTGACTATGGAATGCATGTCGATTTTTATAGGGCTTGCTCCATCGCAGCTATAAATGAGCCTACTCTAATGATCCAGCTTTTTAAGGAAGCTCAAGCAACTATTCAACAAGCGAAGCTGATTGATTTCAATTCAGTAAAATTTTCAAGAAAAGCCTCCAAAAGATAATTATTTATAATATGAATAACAGGGGGTGGATATTAGTTTAAAAACTATTTGTCTTTTTTTATGTTAAAAATTAGCCTCTTTAGCCCCTCCGCTAATCAAAATAAATTAAATATTTCGACAGTTAATACCTAATTAGGCGTCTTATTAATTAAATTAAATACTTTTTATGATGCGATTTTTAGGATTAAGCCTGTTTTCAATGTTTTTAGGATTGGCTTTAATGGCCCAGACCCCGTCTAATCGAGGTCTTTTAAGAGATGAAGACAAGCTGCCTATTTCAGGTGCTACGGTGTCTGTTTTTACAAAAAAGGATAGTTCTCAAATGGGAACAAAGAATAGCGTAACGGATGCAAAAGGTCGTTTTGTAATACCAAGCTTCGTAAAAGGTGGTTTCATCATTGAAATTAGTTCTATTGGATACGAGAAATTTAGAAGAGAGATTACTACAGTAGAAGCAATGAAAGAATTGAGCGTAATCTCCATTAAAAAACAAGGAAAAGAATTAGAGAGTATTACGATTGTTGCAAAAACACCTCCAGTAATATTAAAAGGCGATACCTCCGAATTTAGTGCTAGTCAGTTTAAGGTTAATCCAGATGCAACCACTGAAGATTTGATTAAGAAAATGCCGGGAATAACAGTAGCTAAAGATGGTACTGTTACAGCCCATGGGGAGCAGGTTAGAAAAGTTACGATTGATGGGAAAGATTTTTTTGGAGATGATGCCTCAGCTGCGTTGAAGAATATGCCTTCCGATGTGGTCGATAAAATACAAGTATTTGATAAATTAAGTGATCAGGCACAGCTTACCGGATTTGATGATGGTAACTCTGTAAAAACGGTGAACATTGTTACTAAATCAACTGTAAAGAATGGTCAATTTGGTAGATTTTTTGGTGGTGCCGGTACAGATGATAGATATAGTGGAGGAGGTAATGTTAGTTTTTTCAAAGGTAATAGACGAATTTCTTTAGTTGGAAACTTCAACAATATCAATCAGCAAAATTTTGCATCCCAAGATTTACTTGGCCTAACGAGTAGTGGGGGGGGTGGCAGAGGCGGCGGAGGCGGTGGAGGAGGCAGAGGCGGAGGCGGTGGAATGGATAATTTCATGGTTGGCCAAGCAAATGGTATCAGTAAAACAAACGCCTTTGGGATCAATTATAGTAATCAATTCAAAAAAAAGCTTACGGTTACAGGGAGTTATTTTTATAATAATGGCGTAAACAATAATGAATCCTTAGTAAATACACAGACTTTTTTCAATCCGAAAGATCAGTACAGTTTACAAAACAGCCAATCTACTTCCAATAACAGCAATCATCGTATCAATTTTAGAGTAGAATATAAAATCGACTCGGCCAATTCAATCTTTATTGTTCCAAGTATTAATCTGCAGAATAACAATACTTCCACTATTTCATCTTCACAAAATTATTATGGTACGGATGATTCACTAAATACTTCCTTTACCAATAGAAGTGTAGATAGGACAGGTTATAACATCAGAAACTATTTTGGTTTTCGCCACTCATTTCCTAAAAGAGGCCGTTCCATTTCATTAGGTATAAATACTAATTTTACCAAAAATGATGGAGATACTTATACCGATGCTAAATACCGATTCTTTAAATACAATCTAACCACAGATTCTATTCAAAATCAATTTTATCAAAATCCAACTGATGGAAATACCATTGGTGCCAATATAAGTTATACCGAACCAGTAGGTAAAAAAGGACAGTTACAGCTAGAATATCTTCCTTCCATTCAAAAGAATGAAACCGATCAACAAACTTTTTTGTATGATGGAGCTGCCTACTCAAAATTTTCTCCTAGCTTATCAAATCAATTCGCTAATACTATTACTACCAATAATACTGGCGTTACCTACAGACTAGGAAAAAGTCGTGATGAACAACTTTCGTTTGGTGTAAACTTGCAACATTCAACTTTAGAGAGCCAACGAATTTTGCCAACTGCTTCAAGTGTAAACCAAGGATTTTCCAATGTTTTACCAAATGCAATGTGGAGGAAAAAAATTAATCAAAGAAGTAACGTTAACTTATTTTATAGAGCTTCCACTATATTTCCTACTGTAAGTCAATTACAAGATGTGGTTAACCTTTCTAATCCATTAAGAATTAGTAGTGGAAATCCAAATCTTAAACAATCATTTACACAATTTCTTTCTCTTAGGTATAGTTTTATTAATTCTAAGACTAGCAGAAGCTTATTTGCTAATCTTTACGTACAAACTGCGAGCGACTTTATTTCAAATGCTACTTATATTGCAAGAACAGATTCTACCATTCAGCAAAATATCATCATTAAAAGAGGGTCACAATTAACTAAAGCAGTTAACCTTGATGGATATAAAAATGTAAGAAGCTATTTCACTTATAGTATGCCTATCACAGCAATTAAAACAACTGTGAACCTCAGCACTGGCTTGAGTTATGCCTCACTACCTGGATTGGCAAACTATAACCCTACTACTACCAATAATTATACCTACTCAAACGGTATAGTGTTAGCAAGTAATATTAGTCAGTATGTAGATTTCAATATTTCATATAATAACAATTATAGTATTGCAAAAATAAACGCTGTAAATAGTTCAACTACTAAATATATCAATGCAGTTGCAGGAGCTCAACTCAACTTGTTAAATAAAAAAGGCTGGGTGTTACAAAATGATGTATCCAACCAAACATATAGTGGATTAACAGATGGACTGAATCAAAATTATTGGTTGTGGAATGCCTCTATCGGTAAAAAATTCTGGAAGAAAAAAGCAGCTGAATTAAAATTATCAGTATTCGATTTGCTTAAACAAAATCAGAGTATTATTAGAACCGTTACAGGTGCCTATATTGAAGATTCGAGGAACCAGGTATTACAGCAGTATTTTATGCTTACATTTAGCTATAGCCTTAAAAATTTTGGAGTAGCTGCAAGACCTTCGTTTAATGGTGGCGGAGAATATAGAGGCGGAATGCGACCTGATGGCGGTGGAGGTGGAGGTGGAGGTGGTGGCCGTGGTTATGGTCCTGGTTTTTAATGATAAATTTTAAGTATTTTTAAGTGGTCTTAATCAATTTAATGTGGTAAACCAACCAAACGATTTAATTAAAAAGTTACAAGAGGGGGATCAAATGGGGTTTACCACTTTAATGGATCTGTATCAAAATATGGTTTACAATACAGCCCTTGGTATTGTACAAAATGAAGCAGATGCAGATGATATAACGCAAGAGGTTTTTGAGCAGGTATATATTTCGATTGGTTCTTTTAAAGGCGATTCAAAATTGTCTACCTGGATATATAAGATTACTATTTCGAAGTCATTAGACCACATTAAAAAGAAAAAAAGGAAAAAAAGATTCGGTATAGTAAAAAGTTTATTTGGCGATTCGGAGGTTGAAAATTATTCACCGGTTGAGTTCAATCATCCGGGAGTGCAGTTAGAGCAAAAAGAAAGAGCAAGTGAATTATTTGCTGCGCTGAAACAATTGCCTGATAAACAAAAAATAGCTTTCATTCTTCATAAAGTAGAAGGTCAAAGCTATCAAGAGATTGCAGAAATAATGAACAAAAGTTTAAATGCAGTAGAAGCTTTAATGAGCAGGGCGAAAGCTAATTTAAAAACCTTGTTACATAATTATTATTATAAAAATTTATCGGACCATTAAAAATTTCCGTTATGAATAGTAAAAAAAATGTCGATCAGTTAGTTGAAGAAGCTTTTAATAGCCTCAACAACATTGAGCGCGCGAGTGTAAAGCCATTTCTTCTTTCCCGCGTTAACAGTAGAATGTTATCCGAAAAAAGAAATACTTGGTGGGAAAATGCTGCATTTTATATTGGCAAACCAAGTTTCGCTATACCAGGTTTAGCAATGCTAATGTTGATTAATTTAACTGCAGTTATTTTTTATGCTGCTGACCCTTCGGCCTCAATAGCAGAACAAAATATTCAAGCGTCTTCCGATGAATTTTCCTATTCGATTGCTAGCATTTATGAAAACGAAAATACCGAACCATGATTACAAATAACCCCAACCAGCGAAAAGTATTGCTAATTTCCATTACTATTTTACTTGCAGTAAATATTGTATTGCTTTCATTTCTTTTATATAAAAAAGAAGGGGATCGCAAACTGCATAATAGACCTGACAGAAAGACTATGATCAGTAACTTTTTGAAAAACGATATCGGTTTTGATCAAAATCAATTATTACAATATGATACAGCGAGCAATTTGTATCGTGGTAAAATGAAAAATTTGTTTGAAAGTTTAGGTGCCAATAAAAACAATCAACTCAAAAAGTTAGTGGCGGGTAATTTTAACGATTCAATCGTACAAAAATTAGGAGAAGAGTCAGCGGAAAACCATCAAACGATGGAGGTCAATAAGCTTACTCATATAAAAAATATTAGAGCACTTTGCAAGCCTAATCAGCTCGCTGCTTTTGATTCTCTATTTACCAAAGTTTTTGGAAGAAGGGAAGAGGGAGTAAAAAAATAAAATTGAAACTCTATATTTCTATCATAAATTAAAACTTAAAAAAATGAAAAAACAAATTGCATTGCTATTGACTACTGCATTATTAAGCTTTACCGCTGTAAATGCACAAGGCGGAGGTGGACAACGTCTAACACCTGAAGAAAGAACTAAAGCGACTATGGAAAAACTAGGGCCATTAAGTTTGAGTCCAGAAGTTACTAAAAAAACAGAAGCGATTTTTGCTGAATACAATACTACTTGGCAAAAAACAATGGATGAAATGCGCGCTAGTGGCTCTGTAGATAGAGACGCAATGATGGCTAAGCGTAAGGAGCAGTCTGACGCAAGAGACCTTAAATTAAAAGCTATTTTCACTGAAGACCAAATGAAAAAGTGGAAAGATGAGATTGAGCCTACTACCAGACAGCAAAGGCCTCCTTCCAACAACTAGTTTAAAATAATTTATTAAAAAAGCTGATCTATTGATCAGCTTTTTTTGTGCCTATCTATTAAAGCAGACTATATTTCTGACAATACTTGATCTAATCTTTCTTTTAAAACTTCATAGGAAGTGAATCCACTAGATAGTAAATGAAATTTAGTGTCATTTATCTGAAGTAATACTGCAGGATAACCAGTAACTTTTAACTGTTTGCAAAGCGCAAATTCATAGAAAGCATTTTCTTTATACTCATCAGATTTTAATTTAGCATAAAATGTTTCTGGCTGTATAGAATATTTTTCCAGTAAATGACGATACGCTTCATCATCACAGAGGTCTCTTCCTTCAAAATGAAGGGCATATTGAAGATCGGTTGCAAATTCAATTTGTCTATCGGGATAAAATTCTTTGAAAATACAAAGTGCAATAGCTGCTTTTTCGGATGCGGGATGCCAGTCACTTAAATCAGGATGATTGATATGCCATAAATAATCTTCTCCGAATTTAACGCCAGTATGTTCTTCAACAACCTTATAAGCTTTTTTAATAAAATCGGCAGTAACGCTGATATGTTTCGCATTTTCAACTGGAATCATTCCGCCGCTTAATACTTCAACATCTAGCTTTTGATTATACTGATCTGCAATTTTTTTTATTACTGCGCTAAATCCATAGCACCATCCACAATAGGCATCGTAGCAGTAAATGAGTGTAGGGGTTTCCATTGTATAGATTGTTTTTTTTGAGTGAGTCACTGCCTAGAGTGAGTCACTGGGTGAAATGGGTTGAGTGAGTCACTGCCTAGAGTGACTCACCGAGTTTATTCCAATTTTGACAAAGGCCAATCTTTTTGATAAAAATAAGCTGCTTGCTGATTATGGGTAAAGATAAAATTATTTAAGCCATTAAAAAATTCAAGTACGCTTTTAGCATCTACCCATTGATGATCGTTTTCTACTAAAGGTAAATAAGATGAGAAAGGATATTTTCTATAATCTTTAATCATTTGATGTTTTTGAGCGTTTGCGTTGGTATAAATAATAGCTTGTTGCAAGTGATCTTCTCCAGCAATTTGAATTCTTTTAAATGGCTTTTGAAAAATTCCACCCTTCCTTATATATTTATTGTTGACATAAGTAGCATAGGAAACTAAAAAGCTATTCATTTGACGCTCAATCACTTTATTGTAAAATAATTGATTCTCACATTCCTTAAAAAAATCATTCATTGAAGTTGTTCTCTGCTTTTTTGGAACCCGCTCTATAAATTTATAAATAGCGGCTGAAGTCTTTGTTTTAATAATATGGTGTGTATGGTTGTTAAGAAAACAAAAACTCCAAACATCCAAAAAGTCTCCAGTGAATTTTTTAAATCGTTCTTTATATATTTTAAAGTCCTGATTATCCTGAAAAAGTAATAGACCATCTATACTTTTACAGACTACATGATAATACTCTACTGGAGAAAAATGAGCTTTGAGTGTTTCTGGGGTGGGCATTTGTTGTATTTAAATTGCTATATTTTATTACCCAGTGAGTCACTGCCTAGAGTGAGTCACTGGGTAATAAAATACAATAGTGTCAATATACACATTTTGGTAGCCTTATCCTAGATATTAGATTTTATCGTTGAATCACTAGCTTGAGTGAGTCACTGCCTAGGGTGAGTCACCGGGTGGAGAGGGGTGCGGTGAGTGAGTCACTGGCAAGGGTGAGTCACTGCCTAGAGTGACTCACCCTTGCCAGTGACTCACTCGAAAAATTAATGTGCTACCAACCAATTAGCTCCTTGTCCTATTTCTGCATCTGTAGGAACACCATTAGGCAAGGCCATTGCTGTTTGCATACAATTTAATATTACCGGTTTTATTATTTCTACCTCCTCTTTATGCGCATCAAACACCAATTCATCATGAACCTGTAATAACATTTTTGATCTAAAGTTTTGTCGCTTAAACTCCGCATGAATTTTTATCATCGCCAACTTAATCATATCTGCTGCAGATCCCTGAATAGGAGAATTAATTGCATTTCGCTCTGCAAAACCTCGTACTGTAAAATTAGCTGAGTTAATGTCCCTTAACCATCTCTTCCTTCCCATTAAGGTTTCTACATACCCAGACTCCTTTGCAAAGTTGATCGTATCGTCCATATACTTTTGAATATTTGGGAACTGCTTTTTATAATTATCAATGATCTCTTTTGCCTCCCCTCTTGAAATACCCAAATTTTCAGCTAAGCCAAATGCACCTTGTCCATAGATAATTCCAAAGTTCACACTCTTTGCTCGATACCTCATTTCTTTTGTTACCTCAGACTCTTCAACATTAAATACTTTAGCTGCCGTAGCAGTATGAATATCTTTGCCAGTCTTGAAAGCCTCACACATATTTATATCTCCACTAATAGCAGCAACAATTCTTAATTCAATTTGAGAGTAATCGGCAGATATCAATACATGATTTTCATCCCTAGGAATAAACGCTTTTCTAATCTCTCTTCCCCTTTCCGTGCGTACAGGTATATTTTGTAAATTTGGATTGGTACTGCTTAGTCTTCCTGTCACAGCCACTGCCTGAGCATAGCTCGTATGAACCCTCCCAGTTTTTTTATTAATCAACAATGGCAATGCATCAATATAAGTATTCTTTAATTTCGTTAGCTCACGAAAAGTTAAAATGTCATCACAAATTTTATTCTGGTGAGCCAATTTTGCTAACACATCTTCTCCCGTAGCATACTGTCCTGTCTTGGTTTTTTTTGCCTTAGGATCTAGTTTTAATTTTTCAAATAATACTTCTCCCAATTGTTTAGGACTTGCTAAATTAAACCGAACCCCAGCCTGTTCATATACGCTTTCCTCACTTATTTTCGCCTCTACCTCTAACTGTTGACTATATACATTTAAAAAAGATTCATCCACTCGAATGCCTTCAAACTCCATATCGGTTAATACTTTTACTAAAGGATTCTCCACTTCATAAAAAATTTTTTCTACTGATTTAGAAGCTAATTGAGGAAGAAAAACATTTTTTAATTGAAGTGTGATATCTGCATCTTCTGCAGCATACTCCTTAATTGTTTCAAGATCAACATCTCTCATATTGCCTTGGCCCTTTCCTTTTTTTCCTATAAGTTCAGTTATTGATACCGGCAGGTAGCCTAAATATTTTGCACTCAATGCATCCATACTTCTTTTGCCTTCTGGCTCTAGTACATAATGCGCTAGCATGGTATCAAAAATATTTCCTTTCAATGTAAAACCGTACCACTTCAATATCAACAAATCATATTTAATATTTTGCCCAACCCAAGTCTTGGATTCATCATTAAAAATTGATTCAAAGTTTTTTAACAGCTGTATACATTCTTCTCTTTGAGCCGAACATGGAATATAATATCCTTCGCCGGGAAGAATTGAAAAACTCAACCCCACTAGTTCTGCATTATTAGCGTCTATACCTGTCGTTTCGGTATCAAAACAAATTTCAGTTGACGAGGCTAATAACTTTTTCAATGCTTCAGTTGAAGCGGCTGTATTAACCAGTTGATAATTATGCGGAGTGTTGCTAATATTTTTATCTGCTATCAAATCATTTCCAGCGCCTGTCTCTTCATTGGAATCGTTTAATTCTTTCTTCGCTGGTTGGCTAACTGCATTACCAAATAAATCTAACTGACCAACCGTTGCAGAAGAAGAATTTTTAATTAAATCCGTTGACTCAGGTATCGAGTCTAAAATAATTTCTTCTCCCAAAATCCTTTTAGCCATTGCTTTAAACTCCAGCTCAGTAAATATTTCTTTTAAAGCCTCGCGGTTCATCTCCTTTATCCTAAAGTTCTCTGCATGAAATTCTGTTGGCACATTGATAATGATAGTAGCTAACTTTTTGCTAAGCAATGCCATCTCTTTTCCAGCTCTTACCTTTTCACCAACAGACCCCTTAATATCATCTCCATGATCGAGTATGTTTTCCAATGTCCCATACTCTTGCAATAATTTGGCAGCTGTCTTTTCACCAATACCTTTTATTCCAGGAATATTATCTACTGCATCGCCCATCAAGCCCAACATATCTATCACTTGAGATACATTGTTGATTCCCCACTTAACACAAATTTCTTCTGGCCCTAAAATTTCAGCACTACCTCCTTGATAAGGTGGTTTATAAATTTTAATATTTTCTGAAACTAATTGGCCGTAATCCTTGTCTGGAGTTACCATGTATACCTCATAACCTTCTTTCTCGGCCTGCTTTGCTAATGCACCAATTACATCATCAGCCTCGTATCCATCTATGGCTACCACAGGAATATTTAATGCTTCAATGATTCGCTTAATGTCTGGTACAGCAGAAAGAATGTCTTCAGGTGTTTCCTGTCTATTCGCTTTATAGTCTGCAAAATCAGTATGGCGCTCGGTCAGTGCATGTGTATCAAAACACACTGCCATATGAGTAGGCTTTTGATTATTGATTAAGTCTATTAAGGTATTGGTAAATCCAAATTGAGCATTGGCATTTCTACCCTTACTAGTAATACGAGGGTTACGAATCAAGGCATAATAAGCCCTGAAAATAAGGGCAAATGCATCAAGAAGAAATAATTTTTTTTGCATCTGGTAAAAGTAAGTTATTAAAGTAAATTGGTAAAATGCTTAATAGTTGAAAATAGAATTGCATATAAAACCATATAAGGATTTTCAATTCTATATTCTCATGCTATCAATTTACAATATATAACCAATGCAATTGATTCCTTATCGCCAAACTTGGCAGTAAATTAACATTGCTGAATGATCTTTATAAAAACAGTAATTTTTATTTAAGCGAAATTTTACTCCACTACCCCTTCTTTAATTTCGGTCCACAGCTCATGATAAGCCTTAGCTGCAGAGCTTGTTCTTGCAAACTCTTCGATTGGCTGGCGATGGATACCCATTTTTTCTACATCGGATAAATAGGGGACATAATTTTGAAAAAACTTTTTGTCTTTATATAACAATTCCATGATTTCATTATGCATGTTTTTTCTAAGATCTGTCATGGTAAAAAAGCACATCATTTTACTGCTGTCTAAATCCTTCTCTCTAAAATAATCTTTTACCATATTATAGGTACGAACAGATAAAGTAGTAGGAATGATTGGCATAAGTACAACATCTGCAGCACTAAAAATATTTTCACTCAATGCACTAAAGCCAGGAGGGCAGTCTATAAAAACAAAATCATATTCATCTTCTAATTGTTTCAAAATGCTTTTTAGTCTGGTCTTATTCCCTTTCATTTCTTCCACCATAATATCAAAACTCTTAGCGGATGCATCAGCAGGTATTATCTCTAAGTTTTCATAATTGGTAGCCATGATAGCGCTTTCCAACTTAGCATCCTTGCTAATCAATTTTTTTATTCCTGATACGTCTTTTGGTTTTACCTTATAATAAAATGTAGTGGAGCCTTGAGGATCAATGTCCCAAAGCAGGGTTTTAAAGCCATCTTTTGCTGCTAAATAGGCAAAATTTACACAGCTCGCCGTTTTACCAACGCCGCCCTTAAGATTGTAAAGTGCTACTGTAATCATATCAATGTCTTTTATTTTATTAGATAATAGAATTGGAAGTTAGTAATTTAAATTGATATAATTTTCTACTAGGGCCACATTATTAGCTGCTGTCATTAACCAAAGCCCCTTCTAACAAAGGGTTTGACCTGAAAGGGGTTAAAAGCGCCTGTTTTAATAGTAGCTAATCAAAGCTTCGCCATTCCGCCATTACATTCAGTAATGATCAATTTTGACTTAAATTTGCGATGAGCTCGATACATTATCAAAACGGTCTTTTTTATGAACAGAACCCTAGTGATTGGAGATATTCATGGCGCCTTCAAAGCTTTACAACAAATCATTAAAAAAGCTGCTGTAAAGGAAACAGACCAACTAATTTTTTTGGGGGATTTTGTTGATGGCTGGAGCCAGTCATTTGAGGTAATTCAATACTTAATCGAATTAGAAAAAAAATTTAAATGTGTTTTCATAAAAGGTAATCACGACCTATGGTGTGAGCAATGGCTAGAGAAAAAAATTGAAGATGAAACTTGGTTATTCAATGGCGGAAGAGCCACTTTTAGAAGTTACGAAAGCAGATCGGAGGCAGAGAAATTAAATCATTTAGCTTTTTTTCAAAAGATGCAAAATTATTTCATTGATGAAGAAAACCGCCTGTTTATTCATGCGGGATTTTCTTCCCTTCATGGTCCTTACAAAGAACATTACAGCAGTAATTATAGTTGGGACAGAACCCTTTGGGAGATGGCATTGTGCATGGACAAAAGAATTAAAAAAGAATCAGTCCTTTATCCAAAAAGATTAAAATTATTCAGTGAAATATATATTGGCCATACGCCTACTCTTTACTATGATAGCTTTGAGCCGATGAATGCGGTGAATGTTTGGAATATCGATACAGGAGCGGCTTTCAATGGAAGGCTTTCAATACTAGAAGTAGAAAATAAAAAATTCTGGCAAAGCGATGTCGTTCAAAATTTATACCCAGACGAGACTGGTAGAAATAGAAATTAATGGCAGCTGGAATACTTTTTAAAAAATTAGCAAATTAATTTTTTACTAGCTTTTCATTTCATCTAATTGTTTTTGCATTCTAAACATCTCATCTCTTAATCTAGCGGCCTCCATAAAGTCCATGTCCTTGGCTGCTTTTTCCATATCTTTTCTAATTTTTACAATGCCTTTTTCAATTTGCGGTATTGTTGAATAATCAGCCTGGTCTTCTGCAGATACATTCACTATACCTTCGTCAGCAGCAACAGAATAAGGATTAGACGGGTCGTATCCCTTTACATCTAATACTGACCCCTGTGCAAAAATCTGTTCTTTACTTTTAATAATCGTAGTAGGTGTAATACCGTGTTGTATATTATAGGCGATTTGCTTTTCTCTTCTTCTACTGGTTTCGTCAATAGTTTTTTGCATGCTCCCCGTCATCTTATCTGCATAAAATAATACCAATCCATCTACATTTCGTGCTGCTCTTCCTGCAGTTTGAGTTAGACTCCTTTCATTACGTAAAAAACCTTCCTTGTCTGCATCTAAAATAGCCACTAAAGAAACTTCTGGTAAGTCTAGCCCCTCTCTTAATAAGTTAACGCCCACCAACACATCAATAATTCCCAAGCGTAGCTCTCGCAAAATTTCTATTCGCTCTAGTGTATCCACTTCACTATGTATATACTTACTTTTAATATTGATGCGTTGTAAATATTTATCCATTTCTTCAGCCATTCGCTTAGTAAGCGTAGTCACTAATACTCTATCTCCTTTTATTATTCGTTTATCAATCTCCTCTAATAAGTCATCTATCTGATTAATAGAAGGTCGAACTTCGATGGGAGGATCTAACAAACCTGTAGGTCGCACTACTTGCTCAACTACTACACCTTCAGTTTTTTCGAGTTCAAAATCACCTGGAGTCGCACTTACAAATATGGTTTGGTTAACCATATTTTCAAATTCATGAAAATTAAGCGGTCGATTATCTAACGCACTGGGTAGACGAAAACCATAATCTACCAATACAAGTTTACGGCTTCTGTCGCCACCATACATCCCACTTATTTGGGGAATGGTTTGATGGCTTTCATCAATGATGCAAATAAAATCCTTAGGAAAATAATCCAATAAGCAGAAGGGGCGAGTGCCGGATTTTCTTCTATCAAAAAATCGAGAATAGTTTTCAATGCCATTACAATAACCAAGTTCACGAATCATTTCCAAGTCATAGTTTACTCTTTCATTTAGCCTTTGTGCTTCTATAAACTTACCGCTATCCTTAAAATATGCTACTTGTGCTGCTGTCTCATCCTGTATCTCATTAATTACTTCGAGCATAATATCTTTGGGAGCTAAATATAAATTAGCCGGAAAGATAGCAGCGTTGTCAACTAAACCAATACGTTTGCTGGTAGTAAGTTCTAGTGTCTCTATACTTTCAATTTCATCTCCAAAAAAAGTGATTCGATAGCCAAAATCTACATAAGGTAAATTAATATCAACCGTATCGCCTTTCACTCTAAAAGTGCCTCTTGTAAAATCACCTTGAGAACGACTATATAAACTATTTACGAGCGAATGCAAAAATCCCTGACGCGAAATCACCTGCCCTTTTTGTATTCTCACAATACCATTTTCAAACTCTGTAGGATTTCCCATACCATAAATACAACTTACACTTGCTACTACAATAATATCCCTTCTACCACTCAACAATTGTGCAGTTGCTTGCAACCGAAGTTTATCTAACTCTTCATTAATACTTAAATCCTTTTCAATATAAGTATTACTAACGGGCATATAAGCTTCTGGCTGATAGTAATCATAGTAACTCACAAAATAACCTACTGCATTGTCGGGAAAAAATTGTTTTAGTTCCCCATAGAGCTGGGCTACCAA
>CANCRO010000035.1 GCA_947380605.1 Chitinophagaceae bacterium | reverse complement strand
AAAATTTGATCAAAATAATTTTCAGACATATGTCCATTCCGTTCAATGTATTGGACAATTAGATTTATTTTTTCCTTAGCATCTACCACCTGTTCGGGTGCTCCCGTCAGTTTAATTTGTGTGCCTCGACTTAAAATTTTTAGTAGTGGAAATTTCTTTTTTAGAATATCAAGTTTACCATTGTTAACACCAAAGAATTCAATTGGGTTTACGGTTTCGAGATTAATGATAGTTTCTGTCAAAATAGGTTGGGTTTAGGTAAGTTGAAGAATGATTGATCTTTCAAAGTGTCTATTTCAAATTTAACGAATTGCATTTGAAAATGGTTAATAATATTTATGCACAGGTTGTTAAAAAGAAAATAGATTTATCTGTAACTGATTGAGTAAATGTCATAAAAAAATCCCGACTACTTTGGTAGTCGGGATTATAAAAATGTTAACTAATTGATGAATAAAAATTATCTTTCTAATAATTTAAAAAACTGGTCAAGCTGTGGTAGAATAACAATTCTTGTTCTACGGTTTGACTCCCTTCCTTCTTTGGTTGTGTTGTCTGCTACTGGTTTGTATTCTGATCTTCCTGCAGCAGTCATGTGAGTAGGATCTAGGCCATATTTATTTTGTAAAATACGAACCACAGTAGTAGCCCTTTTTACACTTAGATCCCAGTTGTCAAGCAATACAGGGTTTTTAAAGGCTAAATTATCAGTATGTCCCTCTACCATGAATTCAATAGTAGGTTGATTTTTCAATACGGTGGCTACTTTACCAAGCACCTCTTTGGCTCTGTCTGTTACATCATAGCTACCGCTTTTAAATAATAATTTATCTGAAATATCAATATACACTACTCCTTTTTCAACTTTGATATTGATGTCTTTGTCATCCATATTTCCGATAGCGCCTTTCAAATTGGTTACTAAAGCAAGATTCAATGAATCTTTTCTATTAAGAGCAGATTGAAGACCTTGGATATAAGCATCTTTTGATCCGATATTTTCGAGTGATTTTTTTATACTTTCAGCTTGTGAACCAGAAATTACTGATAAGTTTTCCAATTGCTTCAAGGCCTGGTTATTGTTATCTTTAAGAAAGACATTGTTTTCTTTAAGAAAACCAATCTGTTTTTTAAGGCTTTCTATCTCTGCTTCAAGAAGTGCTTTTTTTCTAAGATTTTCTGTATTCGTGTTGTCGCAGCTTTTTAAAGCTTCTTGTAGCGCTAAATGTTCCGTTTGTAATTGTACATAACGAAATTGTTCTGCTTGTAATATTTTCTTACTTACACAAGATGAAAATAAAAGCGTACAAGAAATTCCAAATAGAATAATTTTTTTCATTTTTAATAGATTTGATTTTGCTAAAAGCGAAGTTATTTGAATACCATTAAAAAAACAAATGAATCAATTTTAACTCTTTTTGGCTTTTAAAACGGAATTTAACCTCCAGTTAATAATCTTTTCGCTTTAGGTAAGTGCTATATCAATGACCTGTTGCATTGTTTTTACATAGTGAAATTTAATCCCTTTTATAAAGAGTGGGTTAATATCAATCACATCTTTTTCGTTTTGCCAACACATAATAATTTCTTTTAGACCAGCCCTTTTTGCCGCCAATACCTTTTCCTTTATACCGCCAACAGGTAATACCTGACCTCTAAGGGTAATCTCTCCAGTCATTGCCAAGTAGGGCTTTATTTTTCTTCCGGTAAATGCACTTGCCAAGGCAGTCATCATAGTGATACCTGCACTAGGTCCATCTTTTGGCACAGCTCCCTCAGGCACATGAATATGAATATTTTTAGTATTGAACATTTCTGTGTCAATATTCATCTTTTTTGCATTAACCTGAAGCCAAGTATAAGCGGTTGAAGCACTTTCCTTCATTACATTACCAAGATTTCCAGTCATCTTTAATTCTCCTTTGCCTTCGCTCAAACTGATTTCGATAAATAAAATATCTCCCCCTACATAGGTCCAGGCAAGTCCAACGGCTACTCCAGCCATGTTAGCAATTTTATACATTTCATTGCTAAATCGGGGCTTTCCTAAAATCTTTTCAAAATCTATCTGGGTAAGCGTGGCTTTTAATTTCCCTTTGGTTGCAAATTGTTTAGCCAGATTTCTCATGATAGCAGCTAGCTGCCTATCTAAATCCCTTACACCACTTTCTCTTGTATAGTCTTCTATAATTTTTTCTAGAATCTTATCACTTACCTTAATGTTTACCTCTTTGAGACCATGCGCTTCCTTTTGTTTTGGCAAAAGATGTTGTCGAGCGATTTCGATTTTTTCTTCCACTGCATATCCACTCAAATCAATAATTTCAAGCCGGTCTCTTAAAGCAGGTTGAATATTGTTGATATTATTTGCGGTAGCAATAAACAGCACTTTGCTTAAGTCATATTCAAGCTCCAAGTAATTATCATAAAAGGTATTGTTTTGTTCAGGATCTAGCACTTCCAATAGGGCAGAAGAGGGGTCGCCACGGTGGTCATTACCCACCTTATCAATTTCATCCAATATCATTACTGGATTACTACTTTTTATTTTCCTGATAGATTGGATAATTCTTCCAGGCATTGCTCCGATATAGGTTTTACGATGACCTCTGATTTCACTTTCATCATGTAATCCGCCAAGGCTTACTCTTACATATTTACGCGCAATGGCATGAGCAATACTTTTACCTAGACTAGTTTTACCAATTCCTGGAGGGCCAACAAAACAAAGGATTGGACTTTTCATATCTCCTTTTAGTTTCAAAACAGCAAGATATTCTAGTATGCGTTCTTTGATTTTATGCATACCATAATGATCATGATCTAATATTTTTTTTGCTTTTTTAAGGTCGTAGGAATCAGGAGTATAATCTTCCCAGGGCAGATCAAGCATCAGATCAAGGTGATTATATACCACAGAGTAATCTGGTGTACTCGGATGCATTCTTTCTAATTTTTCTGCTCCTTTATGGAACATTTCCATCGCAGGTTTAGGCCATTTTTTGCCTTCTGCTTTTTTGAGCATTTCTTTAACTTCCGCCACATTATCTCCACCCAATTCCTCTTTGATGGCCTTCATTTGCTGTTGCAAAAAATACTCTCTTTGTTGTTTATCAAGCTCCGCACGGGTTTTGTTGGTCACCTTATTCTTAAGTTCGGTGTACTGTAACTCCGTTTGCATTAAATTCATTAGTAGTTCAGCCCTTTCCTTGATATTATTGATTACCAACAACCGTTGTTTATTCTTGATATCACTATTTAAATTACTACTAACAAAATGAATTAGAAATACCGGGTTTTCTATGTTCTTGAGTATAATTGCTGCCTCACTAGGAAGGTTGGGTGAAATTTGTACAATTTGTCCAGCTAGATCTTTTATACTTCCAACCATGGCATTGAAATCCTTATCATCAGTCAAAACTTCTTCTTCTAGTGTCTGAATCTTAGCTTTGAAATAAGGGTCCTCGCAGGTAATTTCATCTATTTTAAACCGTTTTTTTCCTTGGATGATGATGGTAGTTCCACCATCTGGCATTTTGATAAGTTTAGCAATTTTTGCAACAGTGCCAATTTCTTCCAAATCAGCAACAGTAGGTTCTTCAACGGTACTGTCTTTTTGTGCTATAACTCCTATCAATTTGTCAGCCTTATAGGCATCAGTTACGGCCTTAATACTTTTATCCCGTCCTACGGTAATCGGTAAAACTACCCCAGGAAATAAAACCGTATTTCTTAAGGGTAGCAGGGGTAATTCGTCTGGAATGACCAGTGTGTCTGAATCTTCGCTATCATCTTCATTTAGAGGTATGATCGGCATAAACTCCATTTCTTCTTCAGGGCCCTGCAAATAAATGTTTTTATTCATATTTTTTATAATGTATAGTCAAAATGTCAAACTTCCTATTTAGGTTGGTTTGTTTTCATTGGTCGGGTATATTGGCAACATTAGTGCCGAAAGGATAATAAATTACATTTTGGGGAAACTTGATGTCCAAAACTAGTGTTTTTGACCGATTAAATAGAACCATCAAATAAATTAGCTCACCATTACATATGGATCATAGGGCTTATTTTTGCAGCCTATGTACATCCATTGTTCGGATCAAGAATTGGTATTGTTAAAAAAAATTGCTGAGGCTGCTGAAGCCTTGGATGTTCCTTGTTATTTAATTGGAGGATTTGTTAGAGATAAAATTATAGGCAGACCCACAAAGGATATTGATATCGTTTGTTTGGGTGATGGAATTGAATTGGCCAATGAAGTCTCCAAGTATTTTAAACCGAAACCTTCCGTTAGTTTTTTTAAAAACTTTGGTACTGCTCAAATAAAGTTAGCAGATATTGATATTGAGTTTGTAGGAGCTCGAAAGGAAAGTTACCAACTTGACAGTCGAAACCCCCTGGTTTTGGCGGGTACATTGGAAGATGATCAAAATCGACGTGACTTTACCATCAATGCACTTGCCATTAGTTTAAATAAGGCTGATTATGGCGAGTTGATTGATCCCTTTAACGGAATCAGCGATTTGGACAATAAGGTATTACAAACTCCTTTAGATCCCCATATTACCTTCAGTGACGATCCGCTTCGAATGATGAGGGCTATCCGTTTTGCCACTCAGTTGAATTTTTTAATTGAAGAAAAAGCCTTTGCTGCCATACAACAAAATGCCGAACGCATAAAGATTGTTAGTGGAGAAAGAATAGCAGATGAATTAAATAAAATTTTAAGCTGCAAAAAACCTTCAATAGGATTCGACCTTTTATATAAATGTGGTCTACTGAAAATCATTTTTCCTCAAATGGTTGATTTAGCTGGCGCTGAATATATTGATGGAAAGGGCCATAAAGATAATTTCTATCATACTTTACAGGTAGTAGATAATATTAGTGAACTTACGAATGACCTTTGGTTGAGATGGGCAGCTGTTTTGCATGATATTGCTAAACCCGTCACTAAAAAATTTGAGGTAGGGCATGGTTGGACCTTTCATGGACATGAGGTTTTGGGCGGTAGGATGGTACCTAAAATTTTCAGCCAATTGAAATTACCTCAAAATGAAAAAATGAAGTTTGTCCGTAAATTGGTGGAATTGCATTTAAGGCCCATTAGTCTTACGAAAGACAATATAACCGACGCAGCTATTAGAAGATTGTTATTTGATGCGGGGGAAGATTTTGATGCGCTCATGCTACTTTGTAGTGCCGACATCACCTCGAAAAATAAACAAAAGGTAAAACGCTTTTTGGAGAATTTTGAAATGGTGAAGATTAGATGTGCTGAAGTAGAAGCGAGTGATCAGTTAAGAAATTGGCAGCCACCCATTACCGGAGAAATGATTATGGAAAGATTTAATCTTCCACCTGGTAAGACAATCGGAGATTTAAAGAATGCAATTCGAGAAGCAATTCTGGATGGAGTAATTCCAAATAACTATGATGCAGCACTTGATTTTATGCTAAAAAAAGCGGCTGAACTTGGATTGTAATCAATCATTTATTTCATCATTCAAACCAATTCTTCAGAATAAATTATCATTTCTTATTGCTAAATTTGTGTTATGGCTATTTTACGTTTTAGGGTTTATTGGGAAGAGGATGAAATTATTTACAGAGATGTTGTGATTAAGCATACCCAAAAATTTTCAGACTTACATCAATGTATTTTAAAGGGATATGAATTTGATAGTAAGCATCAAGCTACCTTTTATCGTAGCAATGATAGTTGGCTAAGGGGAAGAGAAATTTCGCTAGAAAAATATGATGATAAAGTTTATAAGGTGGAACCTCTACTAATGAATGAGGTTACTTTAGGATCTGAGATAAAGGATCCTAATCAAAAATTCATCTATGTCTATGATTTTAATAAGGCTTGGACTTTTATGGTGGAGCTGATTAATGTAGATAAAGAAGAGAATAAAAAAATAACCTATCCTGCTTGTATTCGTTCTGAAGGTATTGCTCCTTCTCAATATGGCACCAAAGGGTTGGTGGATAGCCGATTGGCTGAGGTGGAGGAAAAATATGATTTGAATTCAGCTGCTATGTTAGAAGGGTTTAGTGAAGAAGATGAGGATGGAAATGCTACTGGGTCAGAAGAAGACTCTTCTACAGAATCGACTTCGGAGGAATATTAAATTCCGATCATTGTTGATGCAATATTTTTTGGAGATGATTCGAGAAGTAGGAGAGATCCTAAATAAATTCCTCCTTTTTATTAATCGATTTTTTTCTTTAACCAATGATAGGTTTGTTAGGCGTTCGTTATGAAAAAAACTTGTATTGTCATATCTGGCCCAACTGCAGTGGGTAAAACGTCTCTTGCTATTTCTGTAGCAAAACATTTCTCCACCCAAATCATTTCTTCTGATAGTCGTCAATGCTATAAAGAATTGACAATAGGTGTGGCTAAACCTTCGCAAGATGAATTAGCTGCTGTTCCCCATCATTTTATCAATTCACACTCCATTCATGATACTGTAAATGCAGCAGTATTTGAAAAATATGCCCTTGAAAAAGTAAAGGAAATATTTTCAAAAACTGATGTAGCTATAATCGTTGGTGGGACTGGCTTATATACCAAAACTTTTTGTGAAGGGATTGACCCAGTGCCAATTGTTTCACCAGGTATCCGAGAGGATATTATCAGTAATTTTGAAAAAGGTGGATTAGAATGGCTACAGGCGGAAGTGAAAAAAAATGATCCATTCTATTTTTCAAAAGGAGAGATTCATAATCCACATAGATTAATTCGTGCGTTGGAAGTGGTCATGTCGTCAGGAAAATCTATTCTTGAATTTCAAACTCAAAAATCCCAGCCTCGAGATTTTAATATTATACCGATTGGTTTGGAATTACCTAGAGAAGAACTTTACCAACGAATTAATAGTAGAGTAGATCAAATGATTCTTGATGGATTAGTAGAAGAGGTAAGGAGTTTAATAAACTATCAATCCTTGAATGCTTTACAGACAGTAGGTTACAGGGAACTGTTTGATTGTTTTTCTGAAAAAATATCTTTGCAAGAAGCTATAGAATCTATCAAAACTAGTACAAGGCATTATGCCAAGCGTCAGATGACTTGGTTTAAAAAGGATACCACTATTCAATGGACCTCTCCAGATGAAGAGAAAGTTTTAAAACTTATTTCAGGAAATTAAAAATTAAAACTTACAACCCACACTTAAAATAATATTCCCTAGTTTGTTATCGATTGTTGCAAATGTATTTGCACGGTCTTGTAAACGGTAGGCAAAGTTTACATCTTTTTTCATTGTGTAAACATAGGTTAGGTCAATAAAAATTCCTTTGTGTCGATAACCGACTCCACCACTTATCAATGCTTGGTGAGCTTTTATTTCATTATCTTGATAAGGGTTAGTGTAGTAGGCAAAACCAAGTCTAGTCATCAAGGTGTTAAATTTTAATTCACCTCCCAATCGAAAATTGAAGTTCCCTTTATACTGGTTTTTTATCACATTGTTGAGTGATTGGTAATAGGCCTTATCATTAGTAGTTGGGTTTTCATTGGCACTATAAAAATTAGAACCTTTATGATTTACATATTCAATATCAGCTGTCAAAAATCCTTTTTGTTTTCTTACATCTTCAATTTCATTGAATACGTAGCTTCCACTTACCATCATTTTTATAGGGGTTGTCATGCTGTATTTACTTTCCCCCGGTTTGTCATTCGTAAAAGTAAGTGAGGAAACTTTTTGAAGGCCTCCGTAATTTTCTGTGTTAGCAGTTAAAGAGGAAGTTCTAGTATCTTTTAAAGTAACCATGTAAGTAGGCGTATGGAGCGCAAAACCTAATCGTACATGTTCAGTTGGTTTATAAATGATTCCAATTTTGGCATTCACTCCAGCACCACTAGTGGAATACTCATCTGTGTAAGAAAAGGAACCGAATTTGTTTAATTGATTAGAAGAAGTATCGCTTTCTTGGAAGGTACTGTTGCTGCTGTAATGCATCATTGGAATACCCATACTAATTCCAAATAAAAATTTATCCTTTTTATTGACTGCATAACCCAATGCTAATTCATATTGAGCACCTTTTGTATCCAAAGTACTTTGTTGTTTTAGCGCTTGTCCAGCATCAAGTAGATTTTCAGGTAGGCCTCTTACTTGCAAATTCCCATTGACTCTAAAAGTGTCTACCAGATAGGTGTATAAAGCAGGTGCAGCTCCATAAGCATAGTTTGGACTATTGAGCACATTATCAATACTTAATCCACTTTTTGCGACCTGCTCAGCCCATTTTTCGCTGTAGGAACTATAATTGTTTAATCCAGTGTATTGAATGGTATTATTGTAATTAGCAGTTTGAGTAAATGCTAAGCTAATGGCCTGGCTGGTAGCAGGTTGGTAACGGCTAGGAGTGCCAAAAACAAATCCTATTGGCCCCATACCAAAACTGTTCGAATGGTTATTGTTGCTGCTGCTTCTGAAATTTGACTGGTTTGTATTCATTAAAAATCCAGGGGTAAAAACAAACTCACCTGTTTTGTAATTTCCAAGTCCTGCGGGATTAACAAAATTAGCGGTGATATCTCCCCCTAATGAACCCATTGCACCGCCTATGGCCATATTTCTTGCTGTTCCATTTTGTGGGAAGAACGAAAAGCGCAAGGCATCTTCAGGTATCTGGGAAAATAATAAGGTGCTTATAAATAATGCCGGTAGCAGCAAAAATTTTTTCATTGTGGTGTGTTTAGCTTTGCAAGAAAAGGATTTAAAATCCATTAAATTGATCAAATGGTTTCAAGTATCCCTAATGAATTACCTGCCACCTCTTGATGGTCGGGAAATTGTGCCACTTGATGAAGAACTACTTCCGGAAGAACTACTACTACTGGAAGTGTTCACTGGCGGTGTATAGGTTCTAGTATTGTTAGAATTATTATTATTGTAATTGCTACTATTATTATCAGGAGCAATAATCTGTCTGAGTATATTTCCAACGGCAGAGTTACTATTGTTATTATTATACCTTTCGGTTTTTGTTCTTACTCCAGTTTTATTATTGATCGAACTGTAGTTAGTTACAGGGCTATAAGCACCTAAATTTTCCATTCTCGGGCTCGTATTTTTAGGTAGAACTGAAGAATAATATACTGGGCTATAAATGGGTGAATAATAAGAATTATAGTAAGGAGAATAGTAAGAATCGTATTTGCTACCGTAATTATAAGTGTTATACCTATAGTCTTGATCGAAATTTCTCCAACGAGGGTCATTGATACCCATTCTGATGACTCTATATTCTGGTTGGTAGATGACCTCTTCCTGCTTTTGGGTTTCTACATAGGTTTCTACAAAAGGCCTGGTGGGTGAATAGTAGACATCATCAGGGGTTTGCCCAGTTTTATAGAGGGTAGTACAGCTATTAAAAGCAACAATAAATAGGATGAGTTTGGAGATTTTTGTAGCCATGATAATTTGTTTAAAATTATTATAGAATGAAGTTACTACTTTTGTGCCGTTTTAGGTTATAAAGTATACTACCAAATTCTATGCCATTGATTAGTAGTAGGGAGGTAGTTTAATTGATTTTAATCTAAAAAGAACATTGAAATTACTGATGGTTATTATTTCTTTCGATGAAAGTAAATGGCCCAGATTTTTGTAAATTGAGTGTTAAGTGTTGATTACATTAAAAGTTTAAACTATTTATTCATTTAAAAAATTGCCCGAAGGGGTCTGAATATGAGCAAAGAGATTACAAGCATGCAGGAAGATTATTCCCAATGGTACAATGACCTAGTAATTAAAGCAGGTTTGGCAGATTATAGCGCTGTTAGGGGATGTATGGTAATTAAACCTTACGGTTATGCTATTTGGGAGAATATGCAGAAGCAATTGGATAGTATGTTTAAGGAAACGGGACATCAAAATGCCTATTTCCCTTTATTTGTACCTAAGAGTCTATTTGAAGCTGAAGAAACCAATGCAGAAGGTTTTGCAAAAGAATGTGCAATTGTAACCCATTATCGTTTAAAAGGTGATCCAGATAATAAAGGTAAATTAATAGTTGATCCAGAAGCAAAATTAGAAGAAGAATTGATCGTTCGCCCAACGAGTGAAGCGATTATTTGGAATACCTACAAAGGTTGGATACAATCTTATCGTGACTTACCCTTGTTAATTAACCAATGGGCCAATGTGGTTAGATGGGAAATGAGAACTAGGTTATTTTTACGTACTACCGAATTTTTATGGCAGGAAGGCCATACAGCTCATGCTACAGAACAAGAAGCAGTTGCAGAAACTGTTCAAATGTTAAATGTGTATGCTGATTTTGCAGAAAATCATATGGCATTACCAGTGATAAAAGGAGTGAAATCTGCTAATGAACGTTTTGCGGGGGCCGTAGATACTTATTGTATTGAAGCTTTAATGCAGGATGGAAAAGCATTACAGGCAGGAACCTCTCATTTTCTCGGACAAAATTTTGCTAAAGCATTTGATGTAAAGTTTACTGACAAAGAAAATAAATTAGATTATGTATGGGCAACCAGTTGGGGAGTAAGTACTCGATTGATAGGTGCTTTAGTAATGGCTCATAGTGATGATCAAGGACTAGTGCTACCTCCTAAATTAGCGCCCATACAAGTAGTGATAGTCCCAATTTTTAAAGGCGATGATCAAAAGCAATTGATAGATGAAAAAGTAAAAGTATTGATGCAACAATTGAAAGCTGCTGGTGTATCTGTGAAGTATGATGATAATGACAATAATCGTCCAGGATGGAAATTTGCTGAATATGAAATGAAGGGAATACCTGTGCGTATTGCTATAGGAGCTAGAGATCTTGCTAATAATGTGGTAGAAGTTGCTCGTAGAGATACAAAAGAAAAAATGAGTTTTAGTATGGATGGATTGAGTGATCGAATCATTGCCTTGTTGGATGAAATTCAGGTAGCGATTTTTAATAAGGCTAAAACTTTTAGAGATGACCGAATTACTCCTGCTGAAACTTGGGAGGAATTTTTAAAATTGTTGGATGAAAAACCAGGTTTTATTTCAGCCCATTGGGATGGAACGAGTGAAACTGAAGACAAGATTAAGGAGCTTGCTAAAGCGACGATACGTTGTATTCCATTGAATAATCAATTAGAAAATGGAAAGTGTATTTTGACAGGAAAAGAAAGTAGCCAACGCGTCTTGTTTGCAAGGGCTTACTAATCATTGATTTCATTTTTCTAAATATACACTGTGGCTAGAAAACAAACCTACCGGTCTAAATATATCAGTCAGCAGGTTGATGCAGGAAATACGCCTGAAACTTATGTTCGAAAAGAAAGAATTCCCTTGGACCCTGCTATCCAATTGCCTTATGTGGAAGGAAAGGCTCTGTTGATTGATAAGCCCTTGCATTGGACATCTTTTGATATGGTCCGCAAAATGCGCAACCTTTTGCAGATAAAAAAAATTGGACATGCTGGAACGTTGGATCCTTTGGCAACTGGTTTGTTGATTGTGTGTACGGGTAAATTCACAAAAAAGATTAATGAGTACATGGCGCAGGAAAAAGAATACACTGGCCATATTACCTTGGGAGCAGTTACACCTACTTATGATTTAGAAACTGAGCCTGAGCAAATAAAAGATTATGCTTATCTCACTCCAGAATTAATTCATGCTGCTACTGTTCCATTTACAGGAATGATCGATCAATTTCCTCCAGTATATTCAGCCATCAAAAAAGAAGGTGTTGCATTATATGAATTAGCTAGAAGAGGGGTAGAGGTTGAGTTAGTGGCAAGAAAAATAAATATCTATCATTTTGAAATTACTGATATTTCATTGCCCGTACTTACGTTTAAAGTAGTTTGTTCCACTGGGACGTACATTCGAAGTTTAGCCAATGATTTTGGCGCCGCATTGGGTTGTGGTGGATATTTGAGCAGCCTCAGAAGGACGCGCATAGGAGCGTTTGAAGTATCAGCAGCTTTTTCTTTAGAAGAGTTTGAAAGCAATCTGAAATAAAATTGCTTTTACTTTTTAATAGAGACAACTTCAAGAAAAATCAGAATAAAAAGTAGACATCGAATTTATACTCATCAAAAAGGGTAACTCAATCCAATAGTGAAGTTGAAATTTTCATATCTCCATAATTGATTACTGTAGGCATAAACACCAGGGGAGATTTCAACTCGCTCACCTTTATTTAACAATCTACCTAAGGTGATATTGGGGATTTGCCAGCCATCATTTTTAAGTATATCAGGTCTTTTGAAACGGAAGCCAAGATCAAAACGAATTAGGAAATAATTAAAATCAAAACGAAAACCTGTTCCTGCGGTTACCCCTAACTGTTGGTAGAGTCTACTGAAATTAAATTGCAAACTATCTGGGCCACCGCCTACACGAGTATTTTTAAAATTCCACACATTACCTGCATCTACAAATAAGGCTCCTTTTAATGTTAACGAATTTGGAATAATAGGGGCAATATCATACCGGTATTCGCCATTCATTTCTAAGCGAACATCTCCGGTACGGTCATTTAAGGAAAGTGAATTATAAGCTGCCAAAGGCTTTGCGCCAGGTCCAATTCCTCTTACAGGCCAGCCTCTCATACTATTTGCTCCTCCAGAAAAGTATTGTTTGAAAAATGGAAGTGAGGTCTCCGATTCACCTATTGGAATTCCCACACCAGCAAAAGCCCTAAATGTTGTAGAGGATTTTTGATTGTTTAGAACGAAAGTATACTCTACATCCGTTTTAATAAATTGACGAAGTTCTTTTTTAAATAAACCTATTCTGCCAAATACTAATCCAGATTCTTCAATATTCCATCTAAAAATTCTTTGATGGTTTAATTTTTTAGGATTAATATAAGTAGAAGAATAGCTGTAATTAAGCAGTCCCATAACCAAAGCGGTGTTGAAAGAATAACGTAGGTAAGGGTTTTGGGCCACCGTTTTTTTGAAACTATCCGATTGATTGTATAAATATGAGTATTCAATATTGATTAGTTTAAATAAATTTTTTCTATTGGGATGCGAAATGGTGACAAATTCATTTCCAAAAGCTGAACTAGAGGATAATTGATTAAACAGATCTATACGATTTGAATAAGAAGGAACAACATTTATAAATGTTTGTTGAGAGATGAATTTTTTATTTGGAAAAAGCAAGTTGATAGGTCCTAGTAATCTTGGCAAAGAAATCGTATTGGTGTAACTCAATTCATTTGAATTTAGTTTTCTATTAGATCCTTGCTGGCCATTTAAGTTGAGTTCAATTCCAGCACGAATGGCATGCGTCATTTTGGTTCCACTTTTTCCAACATTTCTATTTTGTAAAGATACGTTGGTAGATAATCCTAATAGATTACCTGCATTAGCAATACTGGCACTGTTAGTGTTACTATTGGCAGAATAACTAGCTTCTACATTGGCTTCAAATCCATATTTTTTTGCAGGTAATAATTGAACAATCAAATTAATTTTTCCAGAAGTATCCTTTCTTGGTTCTATTTGAATGTTGGTGTTTTGCCATACACCTGATTTGGAAAAGTTGTTGATGGTTTTGTTATAATTTTCTTGGCTATAAACTTCACCAGAATTGAGGGACATATTTCTTAGCAGTAAATTATTGTTCACTAATTTTTTATGGTAGCGAATTAAAAATCCTCCTTTCATTTCCTCATTGTACTCCGTCGGATTAGTTACATCTGAGGCAGTATAATCGGGATAAATAGTAATGGAGTCTATATAATATTTTTTAAATCTAACAGAATCAGCGGTAGGATTTAAAATAAGCGCTAGTTTGACGGAGGGTTTATCCTTTTTTTGGTTTGCTTCTGCCAGCAATTGTAAATTTTCAAAGGGGTCATTTGAAATATTTGTTAATGCTGCAATGGTAGTATCACCTCTTAATTTTAAATCGTTAGAAGTAAATTGATAGTATCCATTATTTCTATACAGTTCTACGAGTCGATTGATTTCAGAAAGAATCTCTACTCTTGAAATAGGCTTACCTTTTATAAGTAAAGATTGGTTACTATTTTCAACAGTTAGTTGCTGTAAGTCGGGTTTTTTGATTTGAAATTGCAGGGTATCAATGAGGGTTGGATTTCTGGCTTCTACCTTGTAATTAACATATACGCGTTGCTGATTACCCTTTAGGATAGTATCCACTTTATAGTGGACGCTGGCGCTGTAGTAACCTTGGTGTATCATAGCGGCTTTCATGCTATTTGCCGAAAGGGTAGTATACTCGCTATCGTATGCCGGCGGACGATTTATAAAATGAAATGCGAAAAGAAAGTCCTTGGTAGTTACTTTTGCACTATCATCGAGTTGGCCAAAAAGTTTCTGTTTTAATGAAATTCTTTGATCTTTGGTAAAATCACCACCGCTAATTTCAATTGAATTTTGATAAAGAAAAGCTTTATTTTTTTGATATTTACGGGGAAATGTACAGGCAGATAGCAGTAATGATAGGAAAAATAAATTCTTCAGACCTTTCAACACTTTTATTTTAAGCAACACTATAAACAATATAAAATTTTTTAAAATTGAATGATTAGCAAAACGTATACCAAATATATTCAAAGTTTACACGAAAAGAAATTCAGGGATGTAGAAAATGCATTTATTGCCGAAGGTAGTAAAGTAGTGATGGACTTGCTAACTTCGGCTAAAATTGTTTGCAACCGCTTATTGGCAACAGCGGACTGGTTGAAGGAAAATGAGCAACAAATTAGAAAATATTCCAATGTTCCTTTCGAAATTATTGAAGACTTTGAATTGGATAAAATTTCTGCACTCAGCACGCCTAATAAAGTCTTGGGCGTTTTTAAAAAAATAGTTGATAGGCCTATCCAGCCTAAGGGTAAAATCACCCTCGTTTTAGATACTATTCAAGATCCTGGTAATCTTGGAACCATCATTCGTATTGCTGACTGGTTTGGGATTCCGGCAATTATTTGTTCTGAAAACTGTGCGGATCGATATAATCCTAAAGTCGTACAAAGTACTATGGGAAGTCTGGCGAGAGTAGAAGTTATGTATACCAATTTAACCGATTGGTTGATAGAAAATCGTGATATTAAAATTTTTGCTACTGCCTTGAATGGAGCAGGTATGGAAAGTATAAAAGGCTTAAAAGAAGGTATCATTTTGATTGGAAATGAGTCTAAGGGGTTAAGTGCTGAGGTGTTAGATCTAGCCAATGAAAAAATAACCATCCCTAAAGTAGGGGGCGCTGAATCACTCAATGCAGCCGTTGCTACGGGCATTATTTTATCGCATGTGATTTAAAATAATTTTTTCCAGCTAATTTTTTAAGAAGTCTGATGGGAAATGCCAATGCTTTATTATCTAAATTGAATCGCCTTTATGGGTTTAATTTTTTTAACTAACATTGTTGGAATAATTAAAGTAGCAAAGCAGGTAATCAATGTTATTAGGTCTACTAATATTACTTGCCACCAAATTACTTGAGCATGTGCTGACCGCATATAGTAAGCTTCTTCATCTAATTTTATCCATCCAGTTTTTTCTTGCAACCAACAAATGGCTAGGCCAAAGATTGTTCCTACAATTATTCCAGTAAAAGTGATTATAGTAGTGTTGTAAAGAAATATTTTTTGAATGTCCCAGTCACTTGCACCAATGGCTTTTAATATCCCTGTCATTTTTGTCCGCTCTAAAACTATGATGAGTAGACAGGTTATTAAATTCACAATGGCTACTACCATCATGATACCAATTAAAATTAGTTTGATATCATTTTGAAGCCCTAACCAATCGAATATATTGGGATAAATTGCTTGCATGGTTTTACTATTCCAACCTTGGGGCGTTTCATTTTTTATAATTTTTGCAACCGAATCAGTCTGGGTATAATCTTTTAAAAAAATTTCGTATCCACCAATCTGATCTGAGTTCCAGTCGTTCATTCTTCTAATCAAGTTGATATCGCAAATACCAAACTGCTTGTCATATTCCTCGATGGAGGTTTTGAAAATTCCTACAATTTTCAATTTTCTAGGTCGCCGAGTGCCATCTTGTTGAATAAAAAAGGAGAGTAGGGTGTCATTTAATTTAACATTCAACTGGTTGGCGATATAGGAGGAAATATTAATCTCTTTACTGTAACCACTATCTGAAAAAGAAACCCATTTACCTTGAAGTAAAAAAGGAGCTAGCCTTGAATAATCAAAAGTACTGTCAACCCCTTTTACTAAAATGCTTTCAATATCAGTACCATAAGTAAGTAATACCGATTTGGTAGCATACCGTTCAATTGATTTCACCTCTGGTAAAAGTCGAATAAATTTTTCTACCGTATCATTTTTTGCAATGGGATATTCCTCAGCAATACTTACTCTATTTTCAATATCCTGCTGTACATGAATATGTCCCCAGAAACTAAATACTTTATTACTAATAACCTGTTGAAAGCCATTTACAAAACTAATTGTTACAATCATTACGGCTACACTTACGGCAGTAGCTCCAATCGCCAATCGAATGATGAATCGGGAAAAAGTATCTTGTCGGTTAAAGGCGATTCTTTTTGCTATAAATGCTGAAAAATTCAATCGGCATAATTTTAGTATCTTTCAAAAGTAAATATTTTCAACGCTAATGCATCTTTTTAAATCCATCTGTTTTTCAACGATATTAATATTATCGGTCTATTCTTTGCCTGCCCAGCTAAATCCAGAGGGTATTTTTAAATCCAATATTAAGGCAGTTCGCTTTCATATTTATGGAGATCAATTGACTTTGCCAGTTTATAAACTCAACAGTGGTGACCGTTTGGAGCTACATTTTGATGATATAGAGGCTACTGTAAAAAATTATTATTACACCTATCAATTATGTGATTATAATTGGAAGCCATTGTTAATTAGCCCCTTTGATTATATTAAAGGCTTTACTCAACAGCGAATTTCCACCTATCGTTTTTCTTCTATTGCATTTACTCGTTATACTCATTATCAAGTGATTCTTCCAGAGGCCAATACGCTTCCTACTAAAAGTGGAAATTACTTGTTAAAAGTTTTTCTAGATGGAGACACCTCGAAACTGGTTCTTTCAAGGAAGTTATTAGTTTTAGATACGAAGTCTTCAGTAATGGCTCAATTTATCCAACCTTTTACCCCTCAAATTTTTAATACGCATCAACGGATTAAGTTCTCAGTAAATCTAGAAGGGTTAAATGCATTTGATGCTAATCAACAGATAAAAGTGGTGATCCTTCAAAATAATCGTTGGGACAATGCCCAGGGAAATGTCCGTCCAACTTTTATTAGGGGAAATACGCTGGAATATAATAATGAGAATGAGTATAATTTTGCTGGGGGTAAAGAATGGCGATGGCTTGATTTAAGAAGTTTTAGTTTACAGAGTGAAAGGGTAGAGCGGGCTGAATATTCTAAAACTGCTACCAAGATTTTTGTAAAACCAGACATTGATCGCAGCAGTCAGCAATATGTTTACTTCCGAGATTTTAATGGATTTTATCAGGTGACTACTTATGAATCAATTAATCCTTATTGGCAAGGAGATTTTGCTACGGTTCAATTTAGATACCGAACGCCTAATGGCTTACCCTATTCCGATAAAGATTTGTATTTGATTGGTCAGTTGACTGATTATCAATTAAATCAGCAAACTAAACTGCAGTTTAACCCTGAAACTAGTAGGTATGAAGGAAGTCAATTTTTAAAACAGGGATATTACAGTTACGGTTACCTGCTGGTGGATAAAAATGACCCGTCTAAAAAGGTTGAAACCGATGGTAATTATTGGGAAACTGAAAATACCTACACTATCTTAATTTATTATAAATCGTTCACTGATCAGGCGGATCAACTTATTGGAATTGGTAAAATAGCCACCAGAACGGATAGGCCAGGAATAAATTTTTAGCTTCAAATAGCGGCTGGTACGCTGAAGTAACTGAGTGTTACGAAGCGAATGAATATTTATCAAAAAAATTAATCAGTCTGGCTTATATTTGCCTCGGCAAGTCTTATACGACCAGCTCCTGTTGAACTCCCCCAGGACCGGAAGGTAGCAAGGGTAAATGGTTGAGCGGTGCGATGTAAGTAACTTGCCATTTTTATGTCCATTATTTTCTGAATGGCTTGTTCAAATTTTTAAAGTTTTTTCCTTTCCTTTATCTGGTTTTACCGAAGTCGCGTTTTTTTAACACCTTCATTGGTGATAATTACTGGCTTGATTAATCCTTCTCTATCAAAATACATTCTGTCTATACAGGTAACTCTGGAATTAGCATTTGTTTCGCCCAAAGGTCTGCGATGGTAAACAATATACCATTTGTCTTTAGAGGGTATTTTAATGACTGAGTGATGGCCTGCACCAGTTGCGATGTCTGGATTTTGTTTTAGTATTTTACCAATTCTTTTGAATGGGCCAAAGGGAGAATCTCCTATGGCATAGGCTACACTGTAATTAGGGCCTGTCCAACCACCTTCAGACCACATAAAATAGTATTTACCCTTTCTTACAAACATCATTGGACCTTCCTTATATTGATCGGGGGTAATTTCTCTAAAAATTTTCCCATCTTCAAAGGGTATAAATCCGGTAAAATCCTCCTTTAGTTGAGCGATATTACAATGGCCCCATCCACCATATATTAAATAATAGGCTCCATGTATATCTTTAAAAACAAATTGATCAATAGGTTGGGCTTTATTATAAAAATTGTCAATCAAAGGTTTACCCAGATAATCTTTGAAGGGTCCAGCCGGTTGATCAGCTATAGCGATTCCTATTCCACCTTTTTGGTTTCCATTTTGTATATCGTTTGCACTGAAGAATAAATAATATTTTCCATTTTTTTCGATGATAGCTGGCGCCCACATGGCTCGGTGCGCCCATTGAATGGAGGAAGTATCTAAAATATTGGGATGTTTTGTCCAATTGATTAAATCTTTGGAGGAAAAAGCATCAAAGTGAACTTGTTGGTTATAGGGGGCAGAAAAGGTGGGGTAAATCCAAAAAGTATTTTTAAAAACTGTTCCTTCTGGATCTGCATACCAACCTGGAAATACAGGATTTCCTGCATATTGCTTGTTTATTTTATTCTGTGAAACCGCCCAATTGCATAATAAAAGCAAAAAGTAAAGCAATAGTCTTGTTATTTTCATCAATCTTTTATTTAAAAAGTAGTTCTATCTACAATATATTTGTTAGCCACTCATAACAAATATAGACAATTCAGTTAATTGAATTTGGAAGCGTGTTATCACCATTCAAAAGGGTGTATACTATTTTTACCAATTCTTAAACAGTTCAAATTATCAGAAAGTATTAATTTTACTTTATTCAAATAACAATCAAATGGAGGTGCCGACTAAAAAAAAATATTCGTTGTTTAAAAAAATAGGGCTATTGGCCCTCGTTCTTTTTATGGTTGGAATAGCTTGGGTTTGGTATGTATTGACTGAAAAATATTCAGATACAAGCAAAATTGCTGCTGCCTATACAGTTAACGCTTTGGATTTGATTCATGAGTTTGAAAGAAATGATAGTTTGGCGAATAAAAAGTATGTAGAGAAAATGATGGTGGTAAATGGGGAGGTTTCAGAGGTGGAAGGAGTGGATAGTACGGTTAATATAAAAATGGCTGATTCAACTTCAGGTTCATATGTTATCTTTGCTTTTCAACAGCAAGATAAAGCGCTAGCAGAAAAAATAAAGGTAGGGGAGAAAGTTTCAATAAAGGGGTCATGTAGTGGGGGGGCTTTTAGTAAAATACTTGAAACTGAATTTATTACTTTCAAACGATGTGCAATCAATCATTAAAATTTATAAAAACTAAAAAATGAAAAAAACAATTTTATTAATTGCTTTAGTTACCGTTACTGGTTCAATTTTTGCAAAAAATGCTGTGTCAATTTCTAAGAAAGAAAAATCAGCTAATCTTCCAGGTGAAAATGCGGGTCCTAAAAAAACGACTACTTCTGGTACGATCTCTTTCAATGCTACTACTGCTAAGGATGCAAAGCCAAAGGGTGAAAACAAAACCGTGATAGCTTCAATAGATATTGTAAAAGGAACTGTTGCATTTGAAGTAATCGTTAAAAATTTCAGTTTTGAAAACCCAATGATGCAAGAGCATTTTAACAGTCCAGTTTGGATGGATTCAGAAAAATTTCCAACGGCTACTTTTAAGGGAAGTATTGCTAATTTAAATGCAATCAACTTTAAAAAAGACGGTACTTATGCAGCTCAAGTAAAGGGTGATCTTACCATTCATGGAGTTACTAAATCGGTTAGTTCTGCTGGCTCTATAACTGTTGCTGGTGGTGCTATTAAAGTAGCTAGTGATTTTAATGTAGCATTGGCCGATTATGGAATTAATGGTCCAGCAATTGCTGCAGGTAAAGTGGCTACTGAGTCAAAGGTTTCAGTTGCTGCAGATTTGAAATAAATAGTGTTTCATAAATAATTAAAAAGCTTTTGCTCTCCGCAAAAGCTTTTTTTTGTGCCCATAATAAAAGGGATGATTTGGATGTAAAATTTTAGTATTTTTTTTGAAAATATAGCTACTATTTCAACTGATAAGTGTCAAAGCAATCTTTGATTGATATCATTATTTATTTTTTTTTAATATGATTAATTTGTAGTGTAAAAATCACGAAGTAAAATTTATTCATTTTATTAAAATTAAAAAACATGAAAAAGCAAGTAATGGCAGTTTTACTGTTAGTGGGTATTGGAACCGCTAAGCTAGTGGCACAAGAAACAGATACCCTAACCACTTTGCCTACCATTGTGGTTACGGCAGGAACTATGGTGAACAAGGCGGTGGATAAGGCATTTAAAAAAGCATTTCCACAGGCAAAAAATCTTAAATGGTATGATTTGGATAAGAAGTATTTGGCTCGTTTTATCGAAAATGATATGAAACACCAGGCATTATTTAGTCAAAAGGGGTATTTGAATTATGATGTTAGTTATGGAGAAGAGCAGCATCTTCCTGCGGCAATTAGAGATAGAATTCAAGGGTCTTATGAAGATTATAGGATCACTCATGTAGCCAATTATAAATTAGCGGGTAGAAGTATATGGATGACTAACCTAGAAAGCTTGAATCATATGGTGTTGGTTAGGCTAGAGGACGATGAAATGGAAGAAGTGGAAAGAAATACTAGATCAAAGTAAAAATGGTAGTCTTTTAATTACAAATACCTACTCTATGCTGTAAGAATTCATTTTTATTCAATTCTTTCAGCATGAATAGGGCTAAGTCTGCGGCAATAATCTTAATTGGGTCAGGGTTTGGGGCAAAGTCTGAGCTGGTGATAAAATTACCCGTTGGATCTAAATCGATGATTTCAGGGGGGCAGACCATAGTCCAATCCAACATAGAAGCCTTTAAGTATTGATAAGCTTTTAAATGTTCTCTGCTTATGGGTAAAAATTTGGCTGGGAAGTCGGGTAGGTCCATTATTAAGTGGTCTTTGTCAGCATTGAGAATACTCATTTCACCTACAGCAACAATCCTTGTAACATGTGCTTTTTGCATTTGGGCTATAATATTTTTCATGCCTAGGGATCTTGTCATATCCGAACCATTGGAATCACCGCCTATTGAGGTAATCACCGCATCAGCGCCTACTATTGCTTCATAAACCTGTTCCTGATCAAATAAAGCCCCTTGAATAAGCTCTAGATGCTCGTTTTTAGGCAAATCAGCCGTAAAAACATTTCTACCAAATGCGCTAACCTCATACCCACTATAAAGCGCTTGTTTAACCAGTTGAATGCCTAGCATTCCAGTAGCTCCAAAAATTACAATTTTCATAAATATATTTTATCTGGTTAAAGATGAATGAAAATAATTTAGGTTTAAATGGTAGTTAAAATTTGAATTAAAGCTAAATTCAAATTTAATTAAATCTATTTTGCTTTAATTCATATTGTAATATAGGCGTTCTGTTCCTTGCATGCAATAGGCTATTTTGTTAATTCAATTAAAAAAAAGTTTTTTTTTTAATAATTAGCCCTCATCTTTGCAGAAGTAATGAAAAATACAATTTTAAATAGCAATGGTTGGTGGTGGCAGTCAATATTTTGATGTGTCGATACGCTATTGTATGTATAATATATTAAGGCCCCGACACAATGTGTTGGGGTTTTTTATTACCTCCTAAGCTTTAGAACCAAGTTTTGATAGAGGTTAATTGTATTAAAATTTTGATCATTTGCTCCTTCACCTGGTTCCAACAAAGGGTGAGGAATTTAAAGTAAAAGCCTTTATTGGCTGAGAAATATGAAAAAAATAACTATAAAAACCAATTACAAACCACTTCTGGCAGATGTGTATACTCCAGTAGGAATTTACTTGCGTCTGAGGGATCGGTTTAGGGACACTATTTTGCTGGAAAGTTCTGATTTTCATGCAGGTGAAAACAGCTATACTTTTATTGGTATCAATGCCATTGCTGGTATAGAAATTAGAACTGCCAATACCATCGAATATAAACTTCCTGGACAAAGTCCTGAAAAGGCATCAATTTCAAGTCCTTCCTCAGTGCCTGAACTGTTATGGGAATTTATGCAGCGATTTGAGATTAGTTCCAATGTACCTAAACCCATCAATGTTGCTCAAGGTTTATTTGGCTATTGTACCTATGATGCGGTTCAGTTTTTTGATTCCATCAAGTTAGAAAATGGAAATCAGCAGGCTGGTGTTGATATACCGCTGATGAGGTATCGTTTGTATCAATACGTTATTGCTATTAATCATTTTAAAAATGAATTATTCATTTGTGAAAATGCTATTGATGGTATAGAAAGTGATATTGATTCTATCGAAAGTCTTATCAAAAGTAAAGACGTACCAACATTTCCTTTTTCTTCTAATGGCATAGAGCATTCTAATTTAACCGATGCAGCCTATATAGCAATGGTTAAAAAAGGTATTGCCAGTTGCCTAAGAGGGGATGTGTTTCAAATAGTTTTGAGTAGAAGATTTCAGCAATCTTTTTCTGGAGATGAATTTAATGTATATCGTGCTTTGAGAAGTATAAATCCAAGCCCATATTTATTTTATTTTGATTATGGAGATTATAAACTGATGGGTTCATCCCCCGAGAGTCAACTGATCGTTCAAAATGGCAAGGCGGTGGTTCATCCTATTGCTGGTACATTTAAAAGAACGGGTAATGATGAAACGGATAAGGCTTTGGCTATTCAATTAGAAAATGATCCTAAGGAAAATGCAGAGCATGTGATGCTCGTTGATCTGGCAAGAAATGATTTAAGCCGAATGTGTAGTGAGGTAGAGGTGACTCAATATAAAAAGGTAAATTATTATTCTCATGTTATTCATTTGGTAAGTGAAGTGGTAGGTAAAGTAGTCGCTGAAACTAATCCATTTAAGTTATTGGCAGTAAGTTTTCCAGCAGGCACTTTAAGTGGAGCGCCAAAATTTAAGGCTATGCAATTAATTAATGCAAATGAACCTACTGGAAGGAGTTATTATGGAGGAGCTATTGGCTATATGGGTTTTGATGGAACTTGCAACCATGCCATAATGATCCGTACTTTTTTAAGTAAACAAAATACACTTTTTTATCAAGCAGGCGCTGGTGTTGTGGCTGCTAGTAGTCCAGAAAGTGAGTTGCAGGAAGTAAACAACAAATTGAATGCTTTAAAACAAGCCATTGTAATGGCACAAAATATTTAATAATGAAGATATTAGTATTTGATAATTATGATTCGTTTACCTATAATTTGGTGCATTTAGTTGAAAAAATTATGCAGCAAAAGGTAGATGTATTTCGAAATGACCAGATTGCATTGGAAGAGGTGAAGGCTTATGATAAAATAATTCTTTCTCCAGGACCCGGGATTCCAGAAGAGGCAGGTTTGTTATTACCACTGATAAAGGAATATGCATCTAGTAAATCTATATTGGGCGTTTGTTTGGGCCATCAGGCTATCGGAGAAGCTTTTGGAGGAACTTTGGTTAATCTCGATAAAGTATATCATGGTATTGCAACTCCAATTACCATTACCAACCCATCGTCGCAAATTTTAAAGGGAATGGGCAATTCAATTGAAGTGGGTCGTTATCATTCATGGATCGTAAGTGAAAAAGATTTCCCAGCAGAACTTGAAATTACTGCAATAGATTCCAATGGTTTCATTATGGGATTGCAACATAAAAAATATGATGTTCAAGGGGTGCAATTTCATCCAGAAAGTGTACTAACGGTGGATGGCGAAAAAATGATGCGTAATTGGCTTGGGAAGGAAGATAGCAAGTGATCTATCTGCGACTAGTTAGGTGGAATTTATTTTAAAAAAATAATTTAAGTAGAAGGGATGAAAAAAATATTAAATTTTTTATTTGAACACAAAACGCTTTCAAGGGAGCAAGCAAAAGAAGTGCTAACTAATATTGCACAGGGGGTTTATAATGAAAGTGAAATCACTTCATTTATAACCGTTTTTTTGATGCGAACGATTACCATTCAAGAGCTACAGGGTTTTCGAGATGCACTTTTGGAATTGTGTGTTCGGATAGACTTGAATGGCATGGAGGTGTTGGATATTGTAGGAACAGGTGGTGATGGAAAAAATACTTTTAATATTTCAACTCTTAGTTGTTTTATAGTAGCTGGTACAGGAAATAAAGTCGCCAAGCATGGTAATTATGGAGCCTCTTCCATCAGTGGTTCAAGCAATGTAATGGAGCAGTTGGGATATCGTTTTACCAATGATGTTTCAATCTTACAAGATCAATTAGCCAATGCGAATATTTGTTTTTTACATGCCCCTCTTTTTCACCCTGCTTTAAAAACAGTAGGTCCAATTCGAAGAAATTTAGGTATCCGTACTTTTTTTAATATGCTAGGTCCAATGGTGAATCCTGCATTTCCAAAGCATCAACTTGTTGGGGTTTATAATTTAGAAATGGCAAGAATTTATAACTATTTATTGCAACCCACTGGAAATAATTTTACTATCATTCATAGTCTTGATGGGTACGATGAAATTTCATTAACAGGAGATACTAAAGTAATTACTAATGAAGGAGAAAGGATATTTAGTGCGGAAGAGTTAGGTAACAGAGTTGTCAACCCCGAAGATATTTATGGAGGAGACACTGTAGAACAAGCAGCTAAAATATTTATTGATATTTTGGAAGGGAAGGGGAGTTTGGCTCAAAATGCTGTGGTATTAGCTAATTCAGCAATGGCCCTTCAGTGTACTGGCCAATATAGTTCATATGATGAATGCTACCAGTTAGCAACAGAAAGTTTAGAAAGTGGTAAAGCTTTGGGAGTGCTTAAAAAGCTTTGTAAGTAATTATTTTAATAAATAAGTTTGATTAGTTTGGACTAATTATAAATACCTAGAAATAGCATGAATATTTTAGAAACCATTATTGCAAAAAAACATATTGAAGTTGCTAGTAATAAGGGGATGATTAGCATAGAGGAGTTAAAGCAAAGCGATTTATTTAATCGTCCTACTTTTTCTCTAAAACATTTCCTGCTGGATGAAAATAAAACTGGTATTATTGCTGAGTTCAAACGTCAATCCCCTTCTAAAGGAATCATAAATGGTACAGCAGATGTATTGGAGGTAACTCAAGCCTACACAATGAATGGGGCAAGTTGTCTTTCAGTACTTACCGATGAACATTTTTTTGGAGGGTCTGATCAAGATCTTCGAAAAGCTAGAGTCAATAATATTCCAATCCTTCGCAAAGATTTTATTATAGATGAATATCAAATTGTTGAAGCTAGATCAATGGGAGCAGATGTGATTTTATTAATCGCTGCTTGTTTAACACCCAAAAGGGTAAAAGAACTGGCTGCTTTTGCTAAAAGTATTCAACTAGAAGTTTTGCTAGAAATCCATACTGAGGAAGAGCTACAACATATTTGTGATGAAACTGAGTTGGTAGGGGTAAATAATCGAGATCTAAAAACATTTAGTGTTGATATCAATCGATCAATTGAATTGAGTAAAAAAATACCCGCTAACAAAATTAAAATTGCTGAAAGCGGTATTAATGATATTGAAACAATTCGTATCTTTCGTCAAGCTGGATTTAAAGGTTTTTTAATTGGAGAAAACTTTATGAAGCAGCCTGATCCAACGATTGCTTTTGCCATTTTTGTTCAACAACTTAATGCAAAAGAAAAATGAGAGTAAAAGTGTGCGGCATCACTCAGGTAGAACAGTTGTCCATCTTACCTGAACTAGATGCGGCATTTGCTGGACTAATTTTTTATCCTAAGTCGCCTCGCTATGTATTGCGACATATGACTACCAGTCAGATAAAAAAAGAAACTACCACCAACAAAGTGGGTGTTTTTGTAAATGCGTCTATTGAAGAGGTGTTACAGATGGTGGATGAATGTAGACTTCATATGGTTCAATTGCATGGAGATGAAACGCCTCGTTATTGTGAAAAGTTAGCAGATTATATTTCTGTTATAAAAGCTTTTCGAATCAGCGAATCTGATAATATAAGTTGGCGAATTAGGGAGTACAGTGAAGTGTGTGATATGTATTTGTTTGACACAGAAGGTGCGGGTTATGGGGGAACAGGAAAGAAGTTTAACTGGGAAAAATTACAGGATGTTGTTGTGGGTAAACCTTATTTTTTAAGTGGAGGAATTGAGCCTACGGATGTAAATAAATTAAAAGAATTTCAAACAAAGCCAGAGGCTAAAGCGTTATTTGCTATTGATATCAATAGCAAATTTGAATCTTTACCAGGTATAAAAGATACTGAACTAATAAAGAATTTTACCAATCAATTATAATTATTAAAATAAATATCAATGAATTTAAAAGTATGTGGGATTACTCAGCTAAAGCAATTGCAACAATTAGATGCATTGAATGTTGCCTTTGCAGGTTTGATATTTCATAAAGCTTCTCCTCGCTATGTGTTGGATAAAATTTCTAAGGATGAATTAAAGGATACTGATTTTGATCTAAAAAAGGTAGGCGTATTCGTCAATGCTGAATATGATGAAATCATGCAAATGGTAGATGATTATGGATTAGATGTGGTTCAGTTGCATGGTGATGAAACCCCTGAATTGTGTGAAGAATTGTCTGAAGACGTGGAAGTGATTAAAGCGTTTTCTATAAGTGATAAAATCACTTCGATTGATGATATGATTGTAGATTATGATGAAGTATGTGACTATTATTTATTTGATACCGCCTCTAAAGATGGAAAAGTAGGAGGTACAGGAAAAAAGTTTGATTGGAAATTAGTGAAGAAAAGTAAAATTGAAAAGCCCTTTTTTTTAAGTGGGGGAATTGGTTTGGATGATTTAGAAATAATTAAATCATTTAAACATCCTGACTATTTTGGTATTGATGTGAATAGTAAGTTTGAAAAAAGTCCCGGAATAAAAGATATGGCTTTATTGCTTCAGTTAAGGCAAGGAATTAAATAAATTATAGCCAAGAAGGTTTAGCTATTTAAAAAATATTTTATGGTTACTGTAAGGAATGCAACTGAAGA
>CANCRO010000034.1 GCA_947380605.1 Chitinophagaceae bacterium | reverse complement strand
CTCGATCCGGTTTTAAAGGATATAGGGCGTATGCGCATTACTGGTAAGCCCTCTGACTCTCTAGTATTTAAAGTGCCAAGCCTAAGAAATATTCAATACACAGGACCTTTTATGCATGATGGAAGAATTTTTTCTCTACTACAAGTTGTAACCCATTACCAAACAGGAATCGATATCACCCAGCCAACGCTAGACCCAATTTTAAAAAATAGACTCTCTATCACCAATCAAGAAAAAGTAGATTTAGTTGAATTTTTACAAACACTCACAGATGATACATTACTCCACGATACCAGATGGGCACAACCTAAATAATATCCTTTTGATAATATTTTTCAACTCCTTTTAATAGCTGATTACCCTATCCTGATCAATCAAAATAATTTGTAAATTTTAATCAATTCTAACGGATTCAAAAATTAAAGCTCCCCTCAAAATAATTCGTTAGCCTTACTGTCGTTTCAAGCAATTGAAAATATTGATTATAAATTCAACCGAATATTTAAATTATACAAGTAAATTTGTTGACAATCATTTTCTAATTGAGTAGTATAAAAAAATTAGCGGGACAAACTTTATGGTATGGATTGCCTACCATTGGAAGCAGGTTTCTCGGCTACATCCTTAATTTTTCGCTTAGCTTTATTTATCAGGCTGCCGACACAGCCGACCTTACACAGATATATGCCATCGTGCCATTTGTAAATATTCTTTTTACCTACGGAGTAGAAACGAGTTATTTTAGATTTTCACAGGAGATAGATAAAGAGCGACTTTATAATACGCTCAACGTTTCCATCTTAATTTCTACTATTTTATTTTCTGCCATTTTATTATTTTTTAGTCATTCATTAGCAAGCGCTACCTTAATGCCTACCCACCCCGAATATTTTATTTGGCTCACTGGGATTATTTTTTTAGATACTATTGCTACCCTACCGTTCGCAAAACTTAGGCAGGAAGGCAGACCTAGAAAATATGCTTTTGTAAGAATTGCAGGGATTGCAGTGAATGTTTTTGTAGTCATTTTTTTTATTGGCATTTGCCCTTACCTCACCATTAATAAACCGGATAGTCCGCTACTATTTTTCTACGACCCCTCTGTCGGAATTGGTTATTACTTGATCGGAAACCTGATCGGCAGTGCTACAACCTTTGTGTTGCTATGGAAAGAATGGCGCAGTTTCAAATTTAATTTTGATGGAAAAATCTGGAAACAGGTTATGAAATATGCCTACCCATTGATAATTGTAGGACTCGGTGGAATGGTAAATGAAATGATCAGTCGACTTGTTTATCAGCATGTAGTTAACCTTCCTGCTAACGAAGCAAAAAGACAACTAGGAATATTTGCCGCCAATTATAGATTAGCTGTTCTAATTACTATTTTCATACAAATGTTCCGAATGGCAGCAGAACCTTTTTTCTTTAACCAATCTAAAGAAGAAAATGCAACAAAAACATATGCTAGAGTAATGAAATTTTTTATCATCGCTTGCTGTTGTATGTTTTTAGGAATCGGACTTTTTTTAGATGTTTTTGAAAAAATATTAACGATTAAATTTAAAGAGTATGGAGAAGGAATCCATATTGTACCAATATTAGCAATGGGTAGTGTGTTTTTGGGTATTTATTACAATCTTTCTATTTGGTACAAACTTACCAACCGGAATTTATATGGCGCTGGCATCACCATTGCAGGAGCTGTTGTAACTGTACTTTTAAATATCTGGTGGATACCGCTTTTCGGATATACAGGAAGCGCTTGGGCCACTTTCAGTTGCTATGCTTTTATGATGGTAACGTCTTATTTATTTGGACAGAAATTTTATCCCATACCCTATGCTAAAAAGAAGTTAATCGCCTATCTAGTGTTGACTACGCTCATATTCTTTATTCACAAAGGCTTGGGATTGATTAGTGAAAATATTTATTACTCAATAACCACCGCCTCCATTTTAATGTTTGCATTTATTTATTTTGTTGCGAACATTGAAAGAAAAGAATTTCAACAATTCCCTTTAATTGGAAAATATTTTAGAAGCAAAACTAATTAGCTTATTTTTTTTAGCTCCTTACCTGGTTTCGCATATTCAAATCTCGCAATTGGCTCGGTAGAATAATATCCATCTAAACCCAATGACGTAATTGTTTGTGCTCTATTGGCATCAATAAAACCATCCTGATGTACTAGCCCTTCTTTTAGTAAAACATGTGTGATGGAGCCTATCACTAAAAAAGTATTATTATGGGTGATAGGGACTATTTCTACTAATTCTAATCCATATTTTATTTCACTCTCTGCAACAAAAGGTGCTTTAAAATTTTCTAGAAAAAAAGTTTGTAAACCCGTCTCTTCGAATTCGTTTTGATCAGCTGAATATTTAGCGCTAGTTTGATGGGCAGCTGCTACGAAAGACGCTTGAATATGATTGATCGTAAATTGTTTAGTAAGTTCAATATTTCGAATGGTATGCGGAGCCGCTTCAACCGGTCGATTAATAAAACCTATCAAAGCAGGATCTGCTCCTATATGAATGATATTTGAAAAAATAGCCAAATTAGGCATTCCATTTTCACTCAACGTACCCAATAAAGAAACAGGTTTAAACCCCTGTAGACTATTAATAAAATTAGCTCGATAAAAACGATCCCATCCCTTTATTTCATCGATCGAAAAATATTGCATAACTGCAAAAGTATTTTAAAATAATAACTGAGATTTTCTTTTAATCTTTATCCTCCTCTTTTTCAATTTGCCTAATAAATGCAGCCCTTCTAGGAGCAGGCATTTGAGCATGAAGACCCTTTACACCCTTCCAAATCACTTCACTAAATTCATTATCAGGCACTCTATCTTCTTTAGAAAGATCAAATTTTGCAGAACGTTCAGACAATTCATTCCATACTACATTTTTATCATTTAAATCAATATTTGAAGGAATCACATTATACGTTTTATAATTAGGCGTAGGGGTAAAGCAACGCCACAAAGGAGTAGCACCCGCATCAAATTGACTCATAGGAGCAACGCCTAAAATTAGTTCCATCGTTCTCAAAATACCTGAAGTAGAATAAGGTGTATGATCTACAAAATTTCTTTTTACATAAGGCCCTACTACATAGGCAGGACTTCTATGTGCATCCACATGGTCTGGTCCATTTTGTGCATCATCTTCTAAAATAAAAACTACGCTTTCTTTCCAAACAGGGCTTTTACTTAAATAATCAATAAACATTCCTACAGCCAAATCATTATCAGCAGTATGGGCAAAAGGGGTTGGCCTGCCAATACTCATTCCTTCGGTATGATCATTAATTATACGAAAAGTATTCAATTGAGGCAATGCATTGATGGCTACCAATGAATCAAAATCTCTTTTCCATTGATTGACTCTAGTGGTATCTCTAACCTTTTGGTCCCAACTGGTATAATAACTGCAAAAATGATTTTCCAACACAGGTATATTTGCTTTGGCATTATCCGCAAACTCACCATAAGTTCTATAACTTACTCCTGCTCTTTTACAAGCGCCCCAAATAAAGTCTCCTTTATTATTAGCGATTTTCCTAGTTCCTTCTGCATCGTATCCGCCGCCTCTTCCACCATAACTAGTGACCCAATTTTTTTCTAAATAGTCTGTTGCATAAGCACCGAAACTCCAGTTGTGACCATCTGCACTTACTTCTCCATCTACATAAAAATTATCTAGTAGTACAAAATCTCTCGCTAGTTGATGCTGATTAGGGGTAACTTTTTCGCCAAATAAAACCAATGAAGTATCGCCATTACCTTCCTTTACATCTCCTAATACTTGATCATAAGTTCTGTTTTCTTTAATAATATAAAACACATGCTTAATGGGAGATTTGCCATCTAGTTTTCTTGGAATCGGATTCCCTTCCTCACCCTGCGCTTCAATTTCTTTAGCCTTAGAATAAGGCGTATTGGCATATACTTGTTTAGAATAAAGAGCCAATTGTTCTTCTGAAGGAAAGTCAATAATACTCATGGTTCCTTTCATCAACCCTCCAATATATTGACCGCCCTCTTCATCATCTTTTTGATGTTTTACTCTTCGTTTAATAGGATTAGGTCCCTTAGGATTTGGGAAAGAAGAAAAACCTTTTCCATTGCTTACCCATATTTTTTTACCAACTACCCTCACACAAGTAGGATACCATCCCACTGGAATGAAGCCTTTAGATTTACTAGAGCCAGGATGGCTTACATCAAAAACTGCTAAGCTATTATTATCAGCGTTTGCAATTAATAACGTTTTTTCATCTGCACTTAATGCTAACCCGTTAGAAGTACTGCCTTGAGGGGCATCTGGATAAAGTGATGAAATGAGCGTTTCAATAACTGTATTCTTATTGGTATTGATCACCGATACAGAATTGTCATTCGCATTGGTTACATACAACAGTGAACCACTTTTATTGAGACATAGTTCATTAGGATTATCGCCTACAGGTATTTCTGCTTTAATTTTTAGCCCCTTCGTATCAAATAAAACTACTTGATCACATCCCCAACAACTTACATACAAGGTATTTTTATCGGGAGATAACAAACAAGTATAGGCTTCCCCTTTCAAAGGATAAATCCCTTTTATTTTCTTTGTTTTTAGATCAAAGAGGTAAATTGAATTATTGTCTTTAGTTACTACATACAATAAATTCCTTACGTCATCAATTTCAATACCAGCAGGAGAGATTTTATTAGGCCACTTATCTCCTAAAATAAAACTATCAACTACATTTAGTTTTTGGTTAATAATGGCATACTTCCAAATGCGATTGTCATTTCCTCCAGCTGCATATAAATATTTTTCATCAGCACTAAACTTCAATCCTAACCAACTCTTTTCTATAGTAACTTGGTCAATCACCCTTTGAGAAGCTACGTCTATCAACTGCAGACTCTGTTTACTTTGTCCATTGTTAGTAACTGCTAACATTTTTTTTGAATTACTAACAGCAATATTTAAGGGCAAATCCCCCAAAGACAAACTTTTCCCTGCAGGTGAAAGTTTCCATCCATTCGGAAGGACTACTTGCTTTTGAGAAAAAGCAGGAAGTAAAAGATTTAAAATAAAACAAAGGAGTAAAAATTGCTTTTGCATGACAGTAGAATTATTTTTCTAAAGATACAAATAGCTGAATGAATAGCAGTCAATACTAGGATTAATTAAATGTTATATAGTAGTGAAATATAATATCCTCGTTTAAAAAATGTATTTATTTATAATCATAAAGTGCCTATCAAATCTGCTACCAAGGAGGTCCATCCCGTTTGATGACTGGCTCCTAAACCGCTTCCAGTATCCCCATGAAAATATTCAAAAAATAATACCAAGTCTTCATTACCAGTTTTTTTATAGAACCAATTGTATTTTCCATTGAATTTTCTATCCCCCGCTTCATCAATTGCCAAAAGACTAATCACTCTTTCGGTCAATACTTTTGACACCTCTACCAGATTTAGAAATACACCCGAACCGATAGGACATTCTACGGTAAGTCGATCACCATAAAATTCTCCATACTTTCTGATAGAACGAATAATTAAATAATTAATCGGCATCCAAACAGGTCCTCGCCAATTACTATTCCCGCCAAAAAGATTACTAGTAGAATCTCCTGGATCATATTGAATTTCATACCTCGTTCCATCGATGGTTACAGAATAGGGATTAGCTTGATGATATTTTGATAAGGCTCTAATACCGCCACCAGACAAGAACTCCTCTTCATTGAGCAATCGATGTAATAAATGAATCAATCGATCTTTTTTTACTAAAGATATCAATATACCCTCTCCATCACTATGTTCTTCATTAGGCCAATAGCGATTATTTTTTGCACGATAGGTTTCAAACCACTCAATTCTTTTTTTGAAATCAGGAAGTCGTCTAAACATTTCCATAGACATGATACTCACTGCAAACAAACTTGTTAATCCTACTATACTTTGAATACGCATAGGAATGGGATCAACGCCATCAATTCTGAGAGAATCGTAGTAAAATTTATCTTCCTCATTCCATAGACTATGGCTATTGAGTGCTTCAGAAATCAATACAAAATGTTCGAAAAATTTAGTCGCGGTATCCTCAAAAGCAATATCATGCTGGGCTATCTCTAGCGCCATATCCATCATATTGAGGGCATACATTCCCATCCAGCTCGTTCCATCGGCTTGTTCAAGTTGCATTTGAGCGGACAGATTATGGCTTCTATTAAAAACGCCAATATTATCCAATCCTAAAAATCCACCTTCAAAAATATTATTCCCATTTCTATCTTTTCGATTAATCCACCAGGTGAAATTGATGAGTAGTTTTTGAAAGACTCTTTTTAGAAAAGTAATATCTCCGATACCGGTAGACTCTTTTTCGATTCTATAAACTTCCAATGCTGCCCATGCCTGTACCGGAGGATTAACATCGCCAAAATTCCATTCATAGGCGGGCAATTGACCATCGGGTTTCATATACCATTCGCGCATCATAAGTAGCAACTGGTTTTTAGCAAATTCAGGATCCACCATTACTAGTGAGATGCAATGAAAAGCCAAATCCCAAGCGGCATACCAAGGGTATTCCCATTTATCCGGCATCGCAATAACGTCTTGGTTTTTCAAATGGGTCCAATCGTTATTCCTACCCTTCAATTTACCATCGTTTACAGGCGTTAAGCCATCGCTATTATTAAGCCAATGCTCCACGTCAAAATGATAGAATTGCTTACTCCATAAAACCCCTGCCAATGCTTTGCGTTGTATATTTTTTAAATCATCTGAAATATTAGCTGGCAATATTTTTTGATAAAAATCATTGGCTTCCTGCTTACGAATTGTAAAAATATTTTCAAATCCCAAATCAAAAGGTCTTTCCTCAAATTGATTGGTCAGCCTGCAATAAATTGTTTTAGTTTCACCTCCCTTTATTTTTAATTGATACATGGGTGAAAACTTAGTTCCGAAATTCCTATGGTGCAATTTCTTTCTATTTGTTCCATGAATCACTGCATCATGAAAAGCATCTTTTACGAAAGGATTATCATGGTGAGCTCCAGTGGTTTTATTTAAATTAGTCTCATTATCTGTAAACAAAGTATAATCAGGATGCTGAAAGTAAAAATAATAGTCTCCCAACCTTTCGTGATCAATCTTTACGGATGTTTTATTTAAATAATTAATAGAAGGTTTGACTTCTGTAGGATTATTTGCCCAGCGATTATAAAACCAAAGTGTTGGTAGCACAGTGATTGGAGCTGCCTTTTTATTTCGATTGGTAATATCTATTTTAATATAAATATCCTGTGAATTTTCTTTAGCATAGGTAATATTTATATCGAAATATTCATCGTGATCAAAAACCCCTGTATCAAGTATTTCAAACTCAGGCTCATGCATAGAGCGATAACGATTAGCATTTTTCAGTTCTTCATAAGGAAATTCCCTTTGAGGATATTTGTACAAATACTCCATGTAATAATGAGTAGGAATATTATCTTGGTAGTAATACAATTCCTTTACGTCTTCGCCATGATTACCTTCATAATTTCCAAGGCCAAACAAACGTTCTTTCAGAATTCGATCTTTCTCATTCCAAAATGAAACTGCAAAACAAAGGTTTTGAAAATAATCAGAGATTCCTGCAATACCATCTTCCCCCCACTGGTAGGTTCTAAAATGTGACTGATCAAAAGGAAGGTAACCCCATGCATCCCCATAATATCCATAATCTTCTCTAACGGTACCCCATTGTCTTTCGCTAAGGTAGGGACCCCACTGCTCCAAAGGGATTGGCTTTTTAGCATTCGCAGCTAAGCGTTGATGTTCTGCAGTCATGATAGTTTTTTTTAAATGAATTTTTATATTGAAACCTATTCAATACAAAAAAACCGGTTCATGGCAAGCAAAACGATGGCAACTCTACTGATTGTAAAAATACAGTTTTTAAAAATGAGTCCGCCTATGAAAACAAAAAAACTACCTACGGCGTTTATAGAAAACCGTATTTCTTGAAATTTTAGGCTAAAAATGCCATTCAAACTGAATAAACGATGCTAGCCTAAAGAAAAATAACCGAACTTTCCATTATGAAAAAATATATACTCTTTTCAATCACTTGCTTTATTGTGTCAATCATTGCGGCACAAAACAAACCTGCCTACATTTTATATAATGCCAACGGAAAAAAAGTTTCTTACAAAAAAATGATTCGTTCCCTTACGAAAAAAGATATTGTTTTAGTGGGAGAGTTTCATAATAACCCAATCAGTCATTGGATGGAATTGGAAATTACCAAAGACTGTAAAAAAGAAAGAAATTTAGTTCTAGGGGCAGAAATGTTTGAACAAGATAATCAAGGTGCATTAAATCTTTATTTGCAAGGAAAAATTACTAGTAAAGGATTAGATTCAATGGCAAGACTTTGGAAAAATTACCCAACGGACTATTCACCCTTAGTTGATTTTGCTAAAGAAAATAATATAGCATTTGCAGCAACTAATATACCGAGAAAGTACGCTTCGTTAGTTTCCAAAAGAGGGCTAGAAGCATTGGATTCGCTAAGTGCAGAAGAAAAAAAATGGATTGCCCCTCTTCCTATTGCTTATGATGCTGAACTTCCTGGATACAAAAATATGATGGTCATGATGGCCGGTCATGCAACTGCAAATATGCCTAAAGCGCAAGCTGTAAAAGACGCTACGATGGCTTACTTTATTTTACAAAATTTTGTTCCTGGTAGTTTATTTATTCATTATAATGGTAGTTATCACTCGGAAAATCATGATGGGATTGTTTGGCATCTTCAACAAAAAAGACCTGAACTTTCAATTGCTACCGTTACCACTGTTTCACAAGCGAACCTTCATCAACTATTAAAGGAAAATAAAAATAAAGCAGATTTTATTATTTGTGTAGATGAGGATATGACTTCAACTTATTAATTGATTTTGTAACTTGTAAAAAAATAAAGCACATAAAAAAAGTACAGCATCACTGCTGTACTTTTTTATATAAATGAGCTAGCTCCGGTGGGCTGTGCTGGACTCGAACCAGCGACCCTCACGTTGTCGACGTGATGCTCTAAACCAACTGAGCTAACAACCCTAAATAAAGGAGAGCAAAAATAAAGAATGTATTACTAGTAAAGCCGATTGAATCTTTAATTCGTGAAAATTAAATTTAGTATTTCCCATTTGAAATAGAGACCAACGCTTTGCAGCTACTTGGTAATGAACTGAATCCTACTTTTTAAAAACAGGATATTAAAAATCATTACCATATCTGAAATCATGATTTCTATGATGAAGTAAATAGTAAAGAAAAAATAACCTTCCGTCTAGGTAAAAAAAGCAAAATCAAAAAAATAAGTACTAATATTGACAGCGTTTAAAAATTAATAAACTATGAGCCTTAAAAAACCAATCTCTTTGCTTCTTTGCCTTTCATTATACGCTTCTATATTCGGGCAAACCATCGTTTATACTTCTGCCAATGTGCATTCACATAACGATTACGAGCAGTCTACCCCTTTTTATCAAGCTTACCATGAAGAGTTTGGCTCAATTGAAGCAGATATTCATCTTACTGAAGGATTATTATTGGTTGGACATGATGCAAAGCACCTTACTAAAACTAGGTCGTTAGAAATATTATATCTAACGCCGTTAACTAAATTCATCAAGCAAAATGGAGGCTTTCCTTACAAAGACAAAAGCAAAAAACTTCAACTACTCATTGACGTAAAATCTGATAGTGTACTCACTTTAAATGCCCTAGTAATTTTACTGAAAAAGTTTCCAGCTATTATTCAAAATCCAAATATCCGTATTGTTATTTCAGGAAATAGACCGGCAGAAAGCAGCTATACTTCTTACCCTTCCTTTATTTGGTTCGATGGCCGACTCAACAAAGAATACAACAAAACCACTTTATCAAAAATTGGATTACTAAGCAACGATTTGAAAGATTTCAGCAAATGGAATGGTAAAAGTGAATTGCCAGAAAATGATCGGCAAACCATAAAAAATTTAGTAGAAAAAGCACATGCATTAAAAATACCTATTCGTTTCTGGGCAACGCCTGATTTCCCTTCAGCTTGGAAAGAAATAATGAGTTTGCAAATCGATTATTTAAACACAGATCATATTGAAGCAATATCAGATTTTTTAAGAAGGCAAAATGATTCTCTTCGACTAATGCCTTACAATCGAGTGATTAAATCTGCTGGAACAGTGATTCGCTTTGGAAGACCAGAAACAGAAAATCATGCACTAGACGCTGCAATATTATCCAACGAAGGCAAAGTAGTCATTGAAGATCGATATGGTATAGCCGCATTGGATGTAACTGAAAAAAAGATTATCAGCCGTTGGTCCTTTGCTGACATGAACCGTTATGCAGGTTATATGAGTACCTATTCTGGCATTCAGACATTTACAGAAAATGGAAAAACTTTTATAGTATGGAGTGCTGCAGGAAAAGGCAGCAAATCTTCTATAATGATTGCTGAATGGGTAAACAATAGTTTTTCAAATATTTCAGATATCTCTATTGATAAATTAAACCCAGCATTGAATGCACTTCCCAATGATATAGAGATTTCAAGAGAACAGGGAGATCTTTTTCTTTATGTAGTATTAAATGGAAATAATGAATTATTAAAAATTCGTTGGAGCGACAGAAGCATTGTTTGGCGTGCCGCAACAGGTGTAGCGCCTTATGGTGTAGCCATTGCAAACAAAAAAATATATGTAAGCAATTGGGCAGGTCTTACTGCAACAGATAGCACAAAAGAAAGAGCTGGTGTGCCCTGGGGACTTGCTTATACCGACCCTCGCACAGGAGCTACATCTACTGGAACTGTCACTGTATTGGATCTTGTGACTGGAAAAAAAATTCGAGAAATCAATGTAGGACTTCATCCTAATGCAGTAGCTGCTACTGATAATGGAAAATATATTTATGTAGCCAATGGGTCAAGTGATGTAATTTCTGTAATCAATACGAATTCAGATGTAGTTACCGAGTCGATCAAAGTAGGTTTATTGAATGAAAAATTAGAACTACAAGGAAGTACTCCGAATGCACTTGAATTGAATGCAGAAAATAATATACTCTATGTTGCCAATGGTTTCGATAATGCCATCGCAGTAGTTAGACTTGGTAAGAATGCTTCATCAAAAGGAATTGGTAATTCTTTAGTAACAGGCTATATTCCAACAGAGGCCTATCCTGGCGGAATTAAACTGATTCAAAATAATTTAGTAGTCGCTAATCTAGAATCGGATGGAGCTAATGTGATCGATGAAAAGAAAAATGCAAGATCTATTCACAACCAATTGGCTTCTGTTAGTATTATACCAGTGCCTGATAAAACTACCCTAGATAAATATACAGTAGCTGTAACTCAGTTAAATCTTTTAAATAGAACTGCCCATTTAAATTTACAACCACGAGCAGGAATAGCGCCTGTACCCGTTCCTGAAAGAATTGGAGAACCTTCGGTATTTAAACATGTGGTTTATATTATCAAAGAAAATAAAACCTATGACCAAGTTTTTGGAGATTTAAAATGGGGAAGAGGCGATAGTTCACTCTGTATTTTTGGTGAAAAGGTAACTCCTAATATGCATGCCCTTGCAAAAAAATATGGATGGATGGATGATTTTAACGCATCAGGAAAATGTTCTGCTGAAGGACACCAATGGACTGATGCTGGTATGGTAAATGATTATATTGAAAAAAGTGTTCGTGCATGGTTTAGAAGTTATCCTCACCGTCAAGCGGATGCATTAGTATATAATAAAGCGGGCTTTATCTGGAATCAAGCGGCTGATCACGGTAAATCAGTAAGGATTTATGGGGAAGCCTGCGAAACTGAATACGATAAAAAATTAAAATGGACAGACCTTTATAAAAATTATAAGGATGGTAAAAAACCTGATTGGAAAAACAAAACTACCATCGCAAGAATTCGTCCACTTATATCTCCCACCTATCCAGATTGCGATAATATTGCATTCAGCGATCAGCAAAGAGCAGATATATTTATTGAAGAATGGAAGGTATATGAACAAGCAGGAAATTTACCTAACCTAATGGTAATGTCGCTTCCCGCTGACCATAGCGCTGGCACTTCGCCAGGATTCCCGACACCTAATGCAATGGTAGCCGACAATGACCTTGCAGTAGGAAGAATTGTTGAGATGATTAGCAATAGCAAATATTGGGATTCAACCGTAATTTTTATTACTGAAGATGATTCACAAAGTGGCTGGGACCATATTTCTGCTTACAGAACCACTGGCTTGGTGATTAGTCCATACAGTACCGGTAGATTGGTAACTTCTAACTACAATCAGACTTCTATGCTGAAAACTATTGAACAAATATTAGGTCTACCTCCAATGAATATTATGGATGCTACTGCCAGACTGATGACGGATTGTTTTCAAAAAACTAAAAACAGTAAAACTTTTACCGCATTAGCCAATACTATTCCCCTTGATCAAATGAATAAACCTTTGAATGCATTAAAAGGCCAAGCAAAAAAATATGCCCTTCAATCTCAATTAGAAGTATTCAATGAAGTAGATGGAGGTGAAGATGATAAAATGAATCGAATCATCTGGTTTTATGCAAAGGGTAACACAAAATACCCAGGCGCTAAATAGACGCTATCTAATTAAAAAACATTTAAATGATTAATAAAAATCGCCGAGTATGAACAAAATCATGTCGGCGATTTTTTTTATAGTCTTTAAAAAAATATAAACCGCTTATTTGGTTAATCAATTTATCTACAAACCATTGCTAACACTCATTTTCAAAAAGAAGTTAATTAATTTACGCTGCTCCTTTTGTGATTATTTGTAATAAAATTACTTATTCTTTCATTTATCAGTTTTCAGTTTACCTTTCTGAGTTACCTTTGCCGCCATGCATTACGCCTCCATAGAAAATATCAGCAAAACCTTCGGGGTTAGAACACTTTTTAAAAACATCACCTTAAACGTAGAAGAAGGAGATAAAATAGCCTTGGTAGCCCGCAATGGTAGTGGAAAAAGCACGCTGCTAAAAATTATTACCGGTCTAGATACACCCGATCAAGGAACGGTTTGGGTTCATAAAGATATCAAAGTGGTAATGTTACAACAAGACAATGATTTTGATGGCAACAAAAGTATTTGGGACAATGTACTCCGACTCGACCATCCTGTTGTTAAAGTAGTGAAAGAATATGAATTGTTTTTAGAAGAAGGTCTAGAAGATATTGACAAATTAGGTGAACTAATGGCTAAGCTAGACGACCTGAATGCTTGGAGTTTTGAAAGCGATCTAAAACAAATCTTGGGTAAACTTAATCTGCATCACCTCAATGAGCAAGTAAGTAACTTAAGTGGAGGACAAAAGAAAAGAGTTGCATTAGCACAAGCCTTGATAGAAGCCGATCTTCATGCAGGCCGCTGCTTATTGATATTAGATGAACCTACTAACCATCTAGATGTAGAAATGATTGAATGGTTAGAGGAATATCTATCCGCTGCAAAAGTTACCTTGCTTCTAGTTACCCATGATCGTTATTTTTTGGATGCAGTATGTAATGAAATTGTAGAAATTGATGAAGAAAAAGTATACGTCTACAAAGGCGATTACGATAATTTTCTTGAGCAAAAAAGTCTTCGACTTGAAGTACAACAAAGTGAATTGCAAAAAGATAAAAATATTTTTCGCAAGGAATTAGAATGGATGCGCAAGCAACCTAAAGCAAGAACTACGAAAAGTAAAAGTCGCCAGGATGCATTTGCTGAGGTAGAAGACCGCGTAAAACAAAAAAAGGATGTTGAAGAAGTTAGCTTACAAGTAAAGATGACCCGACTTGGTGGAAAGATTCTAGAGTTGATAAAAGTATATAAAAGCTATGGCGACCTTACTATAATGAAAGGGTTTGATTATACTTTCAAAAGAGGGGAACGAATTGGTGTAGTAGGAAAAAACGGTGTAGGAAAATCGACTTTTTTGAAAATCGCATTGCAATTAGAGAAGCCTGATAGCGGTAAAATTAATCATGGTGATACCGTAGTTTTCGGAAATTTTAGCCAAGATGGATTGGTATACAAAGAAGATAAAAGAGCTATTGAATATGTAAAAACAATGGCAGAATTTTTTCCACTGAATGATGGCAGCAAAATCAGTGCAAGCCAGTTCATGGAAAAATTTGGTTTTTCAGCTGAGCAACAGTTTACACCGCTTAGCAAACTTAGTGGTGGTGAAAAGCGCAGACTTCATTTAATGAGTGTGCTTTTCTTAAACCCCAATTTTCTAGTACTCGATGAGCCTACCAACGATTTGGATTTGCAAACCTTAAGAACGCTAGAAGAATTTTTAATGGAATATCCAGGCTGCATACTTATTGTAAGCCATGACCGTTATTTTATGGATCGAATGGTTGACCATCTTTTTGCATTTGAAGGTAATGGGGTCATTAGAGATTATCCTGGTAACTATACTCAATACAGAGAAGCTGTTGCCAATGGTAGCCTAACCGACGACCGACAGATAATGAAACAGGAGCCAAAATTAGCCGACCCTATAAAAGAAACCAGTTCAAGTGCTACGCCGCAAAAATTTTCATTCAAAGAAAAAAGAGAATTAGAATTGTTGGAGAAGGAAATGCCCGAGTTGCAAAAAGAAAAAGCTGAGCTAGAAATAAAAATGAACGATGGCAACCTTGGTTTTGAAGAACTACAAAAAGCGGCAGAACGCATTGGAATAATCGTTCAGCTATTAGATGAAAAAGAAATGCGTTGGCTGGAACTAAGCGAAAAAGCTTAGAGAATTTATACTTATAAAAGATTGGATTAATTCACTAAATCTATTCAGAACGGCACTCTAGCAGTTCCATCAGAAGTAGCTACGATATAAGCTTCGGACTGAATAGTAAACTGCTGCTGATAAGCTAGAATAGTTTGCTGTATAAAATTTTCTACTCCAGCCTCTTCCACTAAATTAATGGTGCAGCCTCCAAATCCACCACCCATTAGCCTTGAGCCTATCACTGCAGGAAACAACTTAGCTTGATCTACTAAAAAATCTAATTCACTACAGCTTACTTTATATAATTTACTCAACCCCTCATGTGTTGCAAACATTAATTTTCCAAAACCTTTCATATCATTTGACTGCAATAATTTGGCAGCTTTTTTAGTACGGCCAATTTCCTCCACTACATACTTGCAACAATTATATTGTTCTACAGTCATACTACTTTTTCCAATTGCTAATTCATCGGAAGAGGCAATGTCACGAAAGGATTGAATAGAAAGTAATGGTGCTAAAATAGCAAGGCCTTGCTCACATCTTTGCCTACGAATATTGTATTCACCTGCGGCTAGAGAATGATGTACTTTAGAATTGATTAAAACAATTTTATACCCTTCCTTTACTAAAGGAAAATAAGAATGCTCCAAAGTTTTACAATCTAAGAGTATTACATGATCTTTCTTTCCCATCATATTGGCAAATTGATCCATGATACCACACTTCACATTGGGAAAATTATGCTCAGCCCTTTGACAAAGTAATGCCAACTCTACTCTACTAAGGCCAACAGCAAACATTTCATTCAATGCAAATGCCAATCCACCTTCCAATGCTGCAGAGGAACTCATGCCAGCACCTTGCGGAATATCTCCACCAAAAACACAATTGAATCCCTGTAAAGAAATGCCTAGTAATGTAAATTCATTGACTACACTCAGTACATAGTTCCGCCAACCATTATTAATTTGAATATTTTCAGTTGAAATGGTAAAGTGCTCATTAAAATCAATCGAGTAAAAATCAATAGTATTGGTTTGGTTTTCAGCGATGGCAAAATAAATACCCTTATCAATAGCCGCGGGCATAACAAAACCATCATTGTAATCAATGTGTTCGCCTATCAGATTAATTCGCCCTGGAGAAAAGTATAATTTAGGTGAACCCGAAAATTTTTCACTAAAATGTTTTAAAACCAATGTAACAATACTGTTCATCAAGATAATTGGAGATGAGATAATTAAATAGTAGACAAATATAAAATAACAAAATCGATCCAAAACAAAAGTGAAGGATAAATAGAAAAATTAATCCAATTGACTTTTTAATCTTACCGTTTCTCCCTTGTTCATAATGAATTTTAAAATATTATCCTTTACCTCGTACTTTTTTTGAACGCCTATAAAATTAAAATTTTTGAAAGGAAGTTTCAATTGAACTATACCCCCCGCTTCAGCGGTAATGATCACTTCCTTAGTGAATCCATTTTCTAAAGATGCAGAAACTAAAAAAGCTCCTTCTGTTCTTAATGTTTTAAAAGACGCTTTTTCCCAATTGGTAGGTAGGGCGGGGAAAATTTCAATATACCCGTTGTTACTCTGAATCAACATTTCATGAACTCCTTGAGCAAAGGCAAAATTGCCTTCCAAAGTAAACGGTCGATAAGTAAAGTTGGAAAACTGTCCTCCGCGTTGATCACCATTCAAATGAAAACTATTGGTAGATACAAAATTAGTAGCAAATTTTTTCAACATACTAGCTGCACTATCTCCCTCTTTAGCCTTAGCATACAAAGAGGCAGCCCAACTAAATGAAAAGCCGACCCACTCTCTAGTACCCATTTTCTCCATCCACCTCAGGCTTTTATCCATGATCGTTTTATCGGCAGCCTTATCGGCATTCAATAATCCCAATGGATAAATGGCCATCAAATGGGCATGATGTCGATGAGATTCTTCTAAATTTTGTTGAGGTGCTATCGTAAAACCCGTTTGATTGATATCAAAGGAAGGAAATCGTTCACTGCCTTTCAAAATAGTAAGCTTAGTCTTTTCGGATGAACTCTGCAATAGATCTTTGTACTGAATATATAAACTTTTCACTAACGAAAGATCATAATTGGTAAATTTCGAAAACCAAGCATTGATGCTATTATTATTATATTCTGGAGAAGAGCTGAGGGGCAATTGATATTGATTACTAACGGTATCGAGTACTCGAATATTATTTATGAACTCAGCTACCTCTTCAAAATAAGGTAGACATTGGTCTTTCAAAAATGTTTTATTCATGCCGTACTTCCACTGCCAGTAAAAATGCTGCGCCAGCCAGATAGCAGTAGTAGGACTCATAGAATACTGTATCCATCCCCCCATTGGCTTTCCGCTGATAGTTGTTACACCAGGAACATTGAGTCCATCCACACCAAAATACTGCTTAGTCCATTTTCTATTTTCAGGTCTTACTTTCCAAATCCAATTGGTATAAGAAGCGGTAAGATCTAAATGATTTCCAGTATACCCTGGCCAATAACTTAATTCAGTGTTTAAATCATGATGGAAATCTCCTTTCCAAGGTGGAAGATTCCCATTGTCTGCCGTCCATATAGCTTGCAATGAAATAGGAGGCGTATTGCTTCTAGCTACTGAGCCAAATTTGTACATTTCCAAATAATATTGCTTTGCAATAATGGTATCAGGAATAGAAACAGAAGAACGTCTCCAATAATCTTTCCACCAAGCAATATGAGCTGTTAATGCAACCGTTTGATTCGATATACTTTCTATCAAAGGTAATTTTGCCTTTTTATTATGCGTAATCGTCCACTGACCAATTATTTTATTTTTAATTTTTTTCCATTGTACCAGCACTTCATAATAATTCCCATCCCATGTAGGCTGATGATAATACAAAGAGTTTTTATTAGCAACCACCGAACCAGCCGCATATCCCAATCTTTCTAGTCCTTGCCCCTCCACACTATTATTGACTTTACCCTTTACAGCAGAGCGATAAGGTGGAATGATGATAGATGGTATAATTTCATCAGCGCAATTGTCAAAAATAAAATACCCTTCCTGGTTAACTGCATGAACGTAATTAGTAAATACTACTCCGTTTTCAAATTTCACTTTGCTGATGGCGGTAGTAATATCTAATTCATTTTTTACTACTCTTCCCAATTTACTCAGATCAAATTCAATTGCTGCACCGGGTGTTTTTGTAGGCGCTGAAAATTTTTCATAGGGGAGATCACCTATTTTTTGAACCGTATCGTATACTCCTTTTTCAACCTGCTCTTTCACCCATTTAAAACGAAGTTTCTCTATTTCTGGCATTAGCCGATCGTCCCACAAGTCTACCCTATCAATGGATAAACGAACTTTGTTATCTTTTTTCCATATCAAAGCCCCTAGCCAACCATTACCTATAGGAATCGCTTCATCCCATCGAGTAGCAAAGGAATCAAATAAAAGATTGTCTTTTACAGTAGGTTGTGCAAATGCACCTAGGCTATAAAAAACAAAGAAGATAATTACCAAATAATATTTCATAGTATTTTTTTATACTCCATTTAAAGTGAAATGAATTAATCAATTTTTGCTGCTGGTCTTACGGCTATTCCTTTTTGATTCGTTAATCCGTCACCAATTTCTTTTCTATATTTATCTGCAATTGTAGACAATTGACTTACAATTTCTGGATGCTGTTCCTTCACATCCCTTTCTTCACCTGGATCAGTTCTTAAATTATATAAAGATAATCTCACTGTATCCGATCCGTATTTACCTGGAAATCCATCGCCCCCAATTGCCCCTGATTTACTATAGGTTTGAGAATTGGCAGGAAAAACTAATTTCCAATTTCCTTTTCTTATCGCTTTTAAACTATTATAATCATAATAATAGACAAACTCATCTCTAGGATTAGCATTCGGCTTTCCCTTCAATAAATCGATAATATTTAAGCCGTCAATTTTTTTAGAAGGAAGCGATGCATTACAAATTCCTACAAGGGTAGGTAAAATATCCATCGTAGTTGCCAGATTAGTACATACTGATCCTGGTGCAATTTTTCCAGGCCAGCTCATTATGCAAGGAACTTTTAAACCTCCATCCCAAGCTGTTCCTTTACCTTCTCTAAGGCCGCCAGAATTGCCCGCATGATTTCCAAAAGTTAACCAGGGGCCATTATCACTGGTAAAAATAACTAGCGTATTTTCAGAAAGTCCATTTTTCTTAAGTGCCTTTACCACTTCACCTACCGACCAATCCACTTCTTCCATTACATCTCCAAATAAACCAGCACCACTTTTTCCCTTGAATGATGCAGAGGCTGCAATGGGCACATGCACCATTGCATGAGCTAAATAAAGAAAGAAAGGCTGATGCTTATTTTTTCCAATAAATTGAACCGCTCTCTCTGTATACATTTTAGTAAGTTGAGATTGATCATCCAACGTATTAATCGTTTGAATAATTTTATTGTCCTGATACAAAGGCAATGGCGGATAAGTAGATTTAAAGTTCGAAGTATCTGTCATTGGTTTACCATCAAAATAAACTGGCCACATATCATTAGAATAGGGTAAGCCTAAATATTCATCAAAACCTTGCTGAAGGGGAAGATAAGGTTGTCTATTTCCTAAATGCCACTTACCTACCATACCAGTGCGATAACCTTTTGCTTTTAATAATTCTGCTATCGTTTCTTCAGATGGATTAAGTGCAATTTTACTTCGATGATTTAGTGCACCTGAAATTCCAAGTCTAGTGGGATAACAGCCAGTCAACAATGCACTTCGAGAGGCGCTACATACGGCCTGTGCAACATAAAAATTGGTGAACCGCATTCCATCGGCAGCAAGTTTATTAATATTGGGCGTATGATAAGGTCCGCCACCATAACATTCAGGATCGCCATATCCCATATCATCCATAAAAATAATAACTACATTCTGTTGAACAGCAGGTGGCTCATTTTTAAATGCTGGAAGTTTAAAACTTCCCAAAAAAAACGAAACCATTAACAGAAATAAAATAGTTCCTAAATAAATAATTATTTTTTTCATGTTTACATCTATTGGTAAAAGAATAAATTTAATCAAGCATCAGTAAAATATTCAGAAAGCAGTAAAAGTAAATTTTATAAAGGCCGCTTACTAAAAAAAATTCATTACTATTTTTTAAAAGGCACTTTGATGATAACTGATGCTGCTTTTCCTTTTTCATTGGCAATACTTTGTATCGTCCAAAGGTCAAGTAAATTATCACCATCTATAATACTGCCGCTATAATCTCCCCATGATTCGCCATTGGTAGCCGCCTTACCCTCTCCAATAGGCACAATAGTTTGTAAAGTACCCAATGGATCTTTAGCAAATCGAAAGGCAAATCTTGGACTAATAAATGAATGTCCATTCACCTCTTGGAACCCAACTAATACATCATTTTTTTTATTGACCGCAATCGTTGTTTGAATATAATTAGTAGTATCACTCTTGATTAATCCAGTCTGAATAATTTTACCAGTTTTCGCATTCACTTGATGCCATTGTACCGCAGACCTTCCCTCACAATTTACTGTTTGTGAAAACCAGATACTTCCATTTTGAAAAACCAAATTTTTGGGATTACGATCTCCACTAGAAACCTTTTGCTCGGTGCCACCTTGAGGAGAACTAGGGGGATAGTCAATATATTTTAAATGGTGAGGGATGCTGGAGACTTCCTGGCAATAAGGGTTTCCCTTTTTATCATGTGAAACTTTTCGGATAACCATCTTTTCATCATCGATATCAAAAAAATACAAATCATCTATAGCATCCTGCATCAAAACAGGATGTCCTAGGCTTCCATTAAAATGATAAATAGTAGCAGGCTTTCCAGCTTTAGCTTCTGCTACGCTCATGATAAATGTATTTTCTTTGCCACCTGGATAAGAATAACCAATCCATTTTTTGCTATAGCCAATTCCTCCTCCATCTACCTCTTCAACTCTTGAAACAGGATAAATATTCCATGCGCCTCTTGGATCACTCGTTTCAGAAATCGAAATATTGACGGGTTTAGCTTTAGGTTGATCATAATACCACCAAAGATCAAAGACGAAAACTTTGTTATGAATATCAAAATATAATTTGGGATCAATTCCGTTATTAAAGCATTTTTGAGAAACGCCCTGCAAAAATTCTCCCTTCTTATTGTAAATAATTAATCCGCTATTGGAACCTTCCATTACATAGCCACCACCCACTGCTACCTGTGGATCTACCTGCCGATTGCCATCCATAGATCCATTGAATACCTGATAACCATTTACCCACCGAGTATTGCCTCCTTGCTTTCTTTCAGGACAATCATTATTGTTATTAAAACTTGTTTTATGAATAGGGATTACTACTTCGGTACTGGAAGGCAGCATCACTTTATTGTTAATTTGCCCATTTACTTGAGCTAGAAAAAAAATAAATAAACAAAAAAAGAGGTGCTTCATTATTGTAATTTAAAATTTTAAAAATATTTTTTTTACCGATTGAATTTCCGATCCCTTATTTTCTGCAATAATTCAACCAATTCAATTGTACGCTGCGGATTTTTTAAAGCAAGATTATTTTTTTCACTGATATCATTTTGTAGGTCATACAATTGTTGCAGCTCACTATTACCTAATTCAGTATTAGTTAGTTTATTAATGGCAGAACCTTTATTAGATTCTATATACTTCCAATTGTCCTGTATGATAGCAAAAGACTGCATTCCTTGTTCTACCAGCACCTTTCTTGCTTTAGTAGATTTTCCTAGCATTGCGTTGAGCACATCTTCACTATCCATTGCTTGCCCAACAGGCAATTTTATTTTAAGCATATTTGAAAAGGATGATAATAAATCAATTTGACAAATCAACGCATCTGAGACTCCCGGCTTAATTTGTTTGGGCCAGCTTACAATAAAAGGTATCCTTGTTCCTCCTTCAAAAATACTGTATTTCCCACCCCGCAATACTCCCGAAGGAGTATGTCCATTTAGTTTGGTCACCGCTTCATCCATATATCCATCATCGAGCACAGGACCATTATCGCTAGTAAATATTATCAATGTATTATTTTCAATACCTAAATACTTCAACTCCTTACTTATTTCACCAACTGTCCAATCTAATTGCAAAATAGCATCTCCCCTATAGCCCAAATTACTCTTGCCTTTAAACATCGTGGAAGGCATTCTAGGTACATGAGGTTCTGTTAAAGCATAATAAAGAAAAAATGGCTCATTCTTTTTCTCCTCAATAAATGCTTTTGCTTTTGCTAAAAATGTCAACGGCATTTCTTCATCAGTCCATCGAGCTTTATTACCACCACTCATATAACCAATGCGACCAATTCCATTTACAATCGTATTGTTATGTCCATGGTTGGGAGAAGATTTCATTTTTAATAATTCTGGATTAGCTATGCCAGTTGGATCATTGCCTATCTTTTTTTGATAATCAACTTGTAAAAGATCAGCGGAATCTAAACCAACTACTTGATGATTTTCAATAAATACGGTAGGTACACGATCAGCAGTTGCAGGAAAAATAAATGAATAATCAAAGCCTACTTCATTAGGGCCAGGATTTAATTCGCCATTCCAATCTTTTGTCAAATTATTACCTAAACCTAAATGCCATTTACCAACCACAGCCGTTTTGTAGCCTGACTTTTGAAACATTGAAGGCAAGGTGATTTGGTTAGTAGGTATAATCAATGCTGCATCGCCAGGCAATACGCCTGTACCCTGCTTGCGCCAAGGATATTGACCAGTTATTAGTGCATAACGAGAAGGAGTACAACTTGCTGAACTAGAGTGGGCATTAGTAAAACGAATGCCTCTTCTTGCAAGTTGATCGATATTTGGAGTATTAATTTTAGTAGCTCCATAACAACTTGGATCACCATATCCTAAATCATCCACCATAATAATAATGACATTAGGCTTTTGCTGAGAAAAAACGGTTAGAAATGAAATAAATGCAAAAGCGAAAAGTCCAATTTTTTTCATGGGTCGATTATATAATTTTAAAATAAATACTAGTTTTCCATTTATTTTTTCACTGAAAATTTAGGATCTACAAATTCCCATTCCTTTATATGAGATGATTGATGTTCTCTTTTCATAATCACTTCCATTTGTTTGACTAGCTCAGGCTGACTTTTAGCAAGATCATTCGTCTCATTAATATCTAGGGCAAGATTATATATTTCCCAAGGAGCATTTTTATCTTTTTTCATATTAGTTTTTACGCCTTTCCAATCTCCTATACGAATGGCTACCTGGCCTGATTTTTCAGGAAACTCGAAATAAAGAAAATCGTGTTGCTTTTGTTTTTTTTCATTGCCTAACAGCGTAGGCAAAAATGAAATGCCATCATTAGGTAAAACTTTTAAGCCAGTAATTTCAGCAAGAGTAGCCATCAAATCAAACTGAACAGACACATGATTCGTTACTTTTCCAGCAGGAATTTTTTTGGGCCAACGAGCTATCAGTGGCTCTCGAATTCCACCTTCATATAAATCTTGCTTTTTTCCTCTTAGTCCTGCTACACTATTAAAGAAGTCAGTATCAGCGCCACCCACATTAAATGTAGCACCATTGTCGCTTGAAAAAAGAACGATAGTATTAGAATCTAAATTAAGTTCCTTAAGTAATTTCATGATTCTTCCAACTTGCTTATCCAAATAAGTAATGATTCCAGCATAGGTAGAAAGTGGATACAATGTAGATGCATAGCCATTTTCACCTCGGTAAGGCTTTTCTTCAAATTTGCCAATGTACTCATTCACCACTTCATCAGGCGCTTGCAGTGATACATGCGGACCAGTATAAGGCAGGTATAAAAAGAAAGGTTTGTTTTTATTTTTTTTGATAAAGGTCAATGTTTTATCGGCCATTTTTGTGAGTGAGTACTCCTTCCCTTTATAATAATTAAATGCAGCGTCGGGTGCATCTTTTGACAATGGACGATGCACTTGTATAAAAGTATTATTGAGTGTATCCCATTTTCCATTTTCCCAAAGATGGGTAGGATAATAATTATGTGCTTGCTTTTGATCTAGATAACCATAGAAATAATCAAAGCCCTGTTTATTGGGATCTCCCGTGGTACCAACCATTCCCAACCCCCATTTACCAATAGCAGCAGTAGTATAACCAGCCTGCTTCATTAATTGAGCGATTGTAAAAGTGCCTTCAGGCAAAGGCATCTGTCCACCTTCTTGATCATCACCAAATTCGCCTAACTCATAATTTCCGCGAATATAACTATGGCCGCTATGCTTGCCTGTCATGAGCATACAACGAGCAGGAGCACACACAGGTGCACTCGTATAGTGTTGGGTAAACCGAATACCCTCTTTTGCCATTTGATCTAAATTAGGCGTCTTAATTTTTTGCTGTCCATAACAACCCAATTCACCGTATCCCAAATCATCTGCATAGATATAAATGACATTAGGTTTCTGCTGAGCAAAACCAATTTGAGAAATACAAAAGCTAAAAAAAATAAGGGCTATTATTTTCATACCATTCTCCAATAAAATATTGTGAAGCTTGCAATATACTATCGCAATGTATGAATTTTTAGGAAGAAGAAATGCTTAGTAAATAATAATGTATTGACTTGGTGAAATCTTAAATTTAACCACCATGTAAATTCAGTTTATATAATCGGCCTAATTCAATCAACTCGGGCAAGTTAGCTACATCGAGCTTTTCAAAAAGACGGGCCTTATGGGTGCCCACTGTAGAGGAATTGATAGATAGTAATTCAGAAATATCAGTTCCTGATTTTCCATTCATTAATAAATTAGCAATTTCAAATTCTCTAGAACTTAACTTTTCAAAAGGGTTATCCGGTTGTTGAGATCCTATTTCAGCGGCCAATTGTTCAGCCAGACTTTCGCTAATATATTTACGATCTTTTAAAACCAATTCTAGTGCTTTTTTCAACTCAGACACACTTGAATTTTTTGATAAAAACCCCATCGCACCTGCTCTAAAAAATCTTTTCGCATAAACATTTTCTGGGCTCATTGAAAAAATTAACACGCGGGAACCAGGATATCTATTCTTAATATATTCCATCAATCCTGCAGTGTCTGTTTCAGGCATCTGCACATCCATGATTACCAGATCGAAATGATGAGCTTTTAATTGAACCAATGCAGTCCTTTCATCATAGGCTTCCATTATTTCGCAGGGCTTAAATAATTCTAGCAAAACATTTTTTAATCCAGAACGAACAATTTCATGGTCATCTATTAATAAAAATAACTTCATATCCAGTATCTTTTAATCGCAATATTCATTAGTGATGTAAATAAGTTGGTAATCGTCTTAGATAAGATTTTTACATTGCTATCATTTAGCTAAAGATATTCCAGCACCTGGCAGATGAATGGTGGCATGTATCGGAAACTAAGTAATAAGTGGAAGCTATTCTGATCAAGTGAATAAAATCTTACTTTAAAGTTACTACATTAAATGGACGAAAGTTGAAAAATTAAATAGGTCTCTTTCCACTCAATATCACATTATAATTTAATTGCTAAAAAGTGTTGAATACTATTTCATTAAATACCCAAAAGCGAGCAAATAAGCTGTTGTAGATCACTCATCGGGGTTATGAATGATTTTTAAATCTTTCAGCCAACGAGAGTCATCAATATAGTAGTTGATTATTTTTTAAAAACATTGTATATTTAAAGTCATTCGAAAATAAGATCATTCAATACCTGCCTTTTTTTTGATTTACCATCTACTGGTAATTAAAACTTGGCCTAAAAATCTCCTCCATCATCCCAAGAAGACTTGATTCTATCCAACTAAATCCTACCCTAATTAACCGAGATTTCCTTCATCCGTTTTATTCAATCAATCTGCTAAATCAAACTACCATGTCGCCTAATGCCGCTATCAATATTTTAATGGTGGAAGATAATAAAGAGCAGCAATTTTTATTAACCGAATTGCTAAATGCTACTGGTATTCCAATCAAGAAAATAATCACTAGCACACGTGTTCAAAATGCAGTAGCGCAAATAAATGAATCAATCGATATCATTTTATTGGACCTATCGCTTCCAGACAGTAGGGGCATCAATACTTTTAAAACCATCTATCAATCCGCAGGAGATATTCCGGTAGTCATTTTATCTGGGATAGCAGATAAGGAACTAGCACTTGAGACGATCCACTTAGGTGCACAAGATTATTTAATAAAAGGTGATTTCGATGAAAAACTTTTATCGAAAACAATCATTTACAGTATCGAAAGAAAAAAATCAGCTGCTAGTCTAATAGAATCCGAAGAACGTTATAGGCATTTATTTAATAAAAATCCAGCTAGTATATTAATCTGGCGACTCACCGATTATACTATTATAGAAGTAAACGATGCTTGTTGTAAAGAATACCAATACTCAAAAAAAGTTTTTTTAACTAAGTCAATATTAGATCTTCAAGGTCCAGAAGATCAGCATCAATTGCTATTGATGGATGAAAAAAATAAAAAGGACTTTTTATTAAAAAATACGCCTAAGCGCCAACAGATAAATCAAGCGGGAGTAATTTTTTATATGGATATCGCCTCACATCCTATTGAATATAAACACCACTCAGTAATACTTTCATTGGGTATCAATGTGACTGAAAATGTTTTGTTAGAAAATAAAATAAGGCTTACAAATATCAAAAATCAGAAAGAAATTACTGAAGCAGTTTTTGAAGCACAAGAAAAGGAAAAGCAAGCCATTGGTCGTGAGCTTCATGATAATGTCAACCAGTTACTTACTAGCGCAAGATTATATTTAGGACTTTCTAGGGGAAGTGAAAATCAAGGCAATGAATTTCTAGATAAATCTGAGGGACTTATCACTACCGCTATCACAGAGATTAGATTACTCTCTCATTCATTGATTCCACCCTCTTTAGCCATATCCAATCTAAAAGGGGCTTTAGAAGATATCAGCGCAGATTTTATAACCACTAGTTCGATAAAGGTTAACCTTACAATTACTACATTAAAAGAAGAGGCTATTTCAGCAGAGATGAAACTCACTATCTATAGAATTATTCAAGAACAATTCAATAATATTTTAAAATATTCAAAAGCCAGTTTAGTTTGGCTAAGTCTTTCCAATAAAAAAGGGGTAGTTCTTTTACAAATAAAAGACAATGGAATAGGGTTCGACACCCAACTTTCATCAAAAGGAGTTGGCCTTCTCAATATCAAAGCAAGGGCAGCTTTATTTAATGGAGAAATGGAAATAATTTCTTCACCCGGCAAAGGATGCGAATTGATTATCAAATTTAGTACGTACTAGTATTTAATTGTAGTCCGAATGAACACTCCATTTTTTATTCAAATATTTGACTACTTAAATTTTTAAAAGCATCCATACCGCCCATGTACTCACAGGTACGGGCACCTGCTTTATTTCCATTGGCCATAATTTTAGCCCAATTTTCAGCTGACAATGCTTGAATCTGTTGAAGCGTTAAACAACTAAGTTGATATAAGACAGCACCCACAAATGCATCTCCCGCTCCAGTGGTATCAATTGGTGTCACTTTTATACTAGGTACTATTACCGTGGTATTATTAAAGCCCATCATAGTGCCCGCTTCTCCTAATGTAATAGCAAATGTTGCACTAGTATTTTTTAACAAATCACTTGCAGCTTTTTCTACCGTATCGGTTTTGGTAATAATCATTGCCTCTTCATCACTCAACTTAAAAAATTGACAAGCTTTTAAATACACCCAAGACTGCTCAATAAAAGAGGGTAAATCATTTTTAAATAATAATTGACGATAGTT